>JAIRTN010000023.1 GCA_031254905.1 Coriobacteriales bacterium | reverse complement strand
TTTGAGGAACTTGAGCCGGAGGAACCAGACGAGCCAGATGAGGTTGTCGAGTTGGGCTCCTCTGGCGGTGGCGCGTAGGAGTAGGAGAGTACCTCCAGCGCGACGATGCCCTTTGCCCGTGCGAGGAAGGTGTACAGGGCATCCATCCAGCCCCGTGCCTCGATGTCTATCGTGTAGGTGAAAATTGAGGAGGGGACTGAGGCGGAGGAATCTTCGTTCGCGCCGGTGCCCGTGCCGCCGCCGGGAGTGGAGGTGTCGAGGGGGTCGACGGGGGGAAGCGGGGCGTTTGCGTCGTTTGTAGACGTGCCGTTCTCATCCCCATTATTCCCTTCATCTGAAGCGTTGGAGCCGTTTGCGTTGGCCTCCTCCGTTGTCTCGACGGGCCGCGGTTCGAGGGTTTGCGTTGAGGAGTAGCGGTCGAGCGTTTCGAGCGCGGGGGGCGACATGGAGAGGCGGATGGGGTGCAGGTTGTACTCGAGGAGCAGTTCTGTGATGGTTCTGTCGATGGTTTCGGGGTCCATGAAGGGGTAGTAGAATTGCCGGTAGTTTTCGAGGTCTTGCAGGGCCGCCTCGTACTCCGCGAGGTACTGCGGCGTGCGGTCCGGTTCGATGTGGATGTTGTCTTTTTGCTCTTGGAGGCCTGCGATTTCGAGTTCGAGCGCGTTGATTTTTTCGATGGCCGGCAGCGCGACGAAGAAGGTGAGGAGCGCGACGATGACGAGGACAAAGAGGGTGCCGAGCATGACGCGCTCGCGCAGGTTGAGTTTGTCGAGGGCCTTTTTGAGGGGGCCCGGCTCCTTGGTGCGCTTGGGCTTGGCGGGGGTTGCGGGGGTGGGGGCGGAGTGGCTATGGGTGCCGGGGCCGCCAAGCGCGCCGCCACCAAGCGCGCCGCCGCCGTTGGGGGCCATGGGGCCGCCGGGGCCGCGCTGTCCTGATGCCGTGGCAGGCGGAACAATCGCAAAGAGAATCATTGCCCACCACCTCCTTCGGTGCCGCTCGTGCCCTCGCCGCCGCCAGAACCGCCAGAACCGCCAGAGCCACCTGAGCCTTCGGGCAGCGCGGGCAGGCTCGGCTCGTGCCCAACGAGTTTGCATATAATGTCGTAGCGATACTCAACGTGCTCCGTGGTGATAATGGTAGTCACATTGGCAACGGTATTGGTAACAGGCTCCCCGGTCTCCAGTTCGGTGTTTCGCACGTAGCCGCGGTATTGGATGTCGGAGAAGTACTCGCTGTCGCGCATTGCCTGTATAAAACGAGGCATATTACGCACGGAGCCCGAGGTTGCCGAAAAGCTCAGCGTGCCGGCTCTGTGGTCATACACGTAGTTGGAAAGTTCCACATTGCTCCCCGCAAGAGCGGCAATCGCCGCAAACTCATCACCGGTAAAATCGGGGTAGGTCGACAGGCTATAAAGCATGTTTGTTATCTCATTAGCATATGCTCTCATTTCGGCGGCCTGCTGCCTCATTTCCTGCGCTTTCTCCTGCGAATCCTCAACGCGGGCGCTTTCGAGATAGCGCTGGAGGTTGTCGCGCTCAATCGTGAGCGTTGCCAGTGTCGTGGTGTACCACACGAAGCTGAAGGCCATAAAGGCACCAAGTACAAGGAAAACGAAAATGGGGATAAGAACGGCACCCGGACTAACTCGGGACTTCTTCCGCGTCACCGCAGAAAGGAGATTTATGTCTTTTTTATACGAAGCCATTGTGCCGGGTTCACCTCCGAATCATCGCGCCGAGGTTATACAGGTATTGCGAGCTGAGGAACGTGGCCTGGTCGAAATGGGCCTTGCCTGTCAGCTTGATTTGGCTGTCGAAAGACAACTCGAAAACGGGTATTTCGAGGAAGCGGGTGGCTTCCACGAAGATGGGCATGTCGTTTGACGGGAGACCGAGCACATGAATCGCGTTGATGGAGAAGTCGCGATGCTGGGATTTTTGGAACTGCACCATGGAGGAAATGTTGTTGACCACCTCGTTGCGCCGCGCGTCGGTGCCGGGCGCGTTGAGAAGGCGATATTTCTGCGAAATGCGGTACATTCCCTGCTCGTAGAGCGTGATGCCCAAGGTTACGTCATCTATATGCACCAAGATGCTGTTGTCCGAGCCCAACTGCGGGATGAAACTCGCTATCTTCCTCAGGCTGTTTGAGCCTACGTCGATGCGTTTGAGTTTGAATCCGGCGGCGCGCAGAACGTCGATGTAGTTTTGCAGCAGCACCCTGCCCGCCGCGATGCCCAAAACCTCAAGCCCGCCTTCGGGGCCGTTTTCTCCGATAACGGTGAAGTCGAATACGTCGTCGCTCTCCTCGCTTATCTCACCAAAATCCTGTCGCACAAAGCTGACGAGTTTGTCTTCCTTGACGCGGGGCAGGGTCATCATCTTCGTGCGGATGTTGTTGCTCTCCAGCACGAGAACCGCGTCTTGACGATAGGGGCCAAACTGCTGTGTCACCGCTTGGAAGAAGCGCGTTACGGTGTCTTTGTCGGTGATGACGCCGTTAATCATCGACTGCTCGGGCAGGGGTACCACCTTGAATTCGTCGATGGTGGCTTTCTGCCCGTTTACGCTGCCGACGAGTAAGAGCAGGCGAGTTGGGGAGCAGTACAGCGAAACGTCCATTACATGCCCCCTTCTGAGCCAATATTTGTGTAAAGCTGGTAAATCGGCAGCAAGACCGAAATGATGACAAAGGCAACGATGGTTGCCATGACGACAATCAGCACGGGTTCTATGAGGGTTACGAGGCTTTGCGTTGCCATTTCGGAGTCGTATTCATACTGGTCGGCAACCGATTCGAGCATCTTTTCGAGATTGCCGCTCTCCTCACCGATGAGAACGGTGGAGCGCAGCTTCGGCTCGAAGCCATCGACGGTCGCAAGCGCCTGCGAGAGCGTGCGCCCGTTGCCCAGCGCCTCTATTACGCCGTCGAACTGCGCGGCGATATAGGTGTTACCAACGGTGTCGCGGGCTATGACGAGCGCCTGTATCATCGAAATGCCGCTCACGTACAGCGACGAGAGTGTGCGGGCGAAGCGCGCGGTGTAGATGATGCGGAGAAGTTGCCCGATTTTGGGCAGCATGAGTTTGAAATGGTCAAAGGCCCTGCGGGGTCTCGGTTGGCGGAACAACATAATCAGTCCCGCGACAAGGGCGATAACCCCAACGAGGAGCCACACGCCCCACGCAAGCAAGAAGTCTGAGATTCCCATGACGATTTTTGTGGGGAGGGGGAGTTCCATATTCTCAAACAGGCCCATGAACTGCGGCAACACGAAGGTAAAGATGATGAGCACCACGCCGATAATTAGCACGATGAGGATGATGGGATAGACAAGCGCTTGGCGCATCTTCGCGTTGAGGCGATGCTCCTTGTCGTAGTTGACGGCCATCTTCTCACAGGTTACGTCGAGTTTACCGGTGTTTTCGCCCGCTCGAATCATGCTGATGAGCAGCTCGGGGAAGGTACGGCCGCGGGCTGCCATCGCCTCAGAGAGCGTGGAACCGCGCTGCAAATCGAGAATCAAAGCGTCGTATATCTTCTTGATATGGGGTTTGAGATTGCGTTGGGCAAGGATGTTCATGGCGCGAATAAGCATGATACCGGCTGAGAGCATGGCTCCCAACTGGCGACAAAAATCGGCAACCTCGTCGGTCTTGAGTTTGCGGCTTTCTATCTTAGGTTTTGCTGTTGACCAATCCGTGAGAAAGAGATTCTCCTGTTTCAGCGAGGCGGCAAGCGCGTCAACGGTAGCGGCTTCGACGCTGCCCGTGCGCTTTGTCCCACTAAGAGTCACAGCACTGTATCGGTAAAGCGGCATTCCCCATCCTGTCGTATTCATTTAAGCTACAGTTACAGGTCACGTAAATTCGCTGGCAAACAAATAAAACGACCCAGCGAATCGCACTGCCGTAATAATACCACTAAATAGTGCTAAAGGAAGTGGAAATTCCAAATTTGCTCTTGCGTGCTACAGTTTGCCCGCGGTTTATCACCGCTTGTCGTCGGCCCGGATACACCGGATACCGTTCGCCCCCCACAGCCGCCCGGAGGACCTGTTTTTGTTCAGATGCCATCCGTATGACTGATGGATTTCTCTTTGTACCCTTCGGGCTTCACTCGAATGACAGCGAGTTGTCCGATGACGCTCGACCGTCCGATAACGCTCGACCGTCCGATGGCGGGTGGTTGGGGGAGGGGAAGCCATTTCGCGAAATAAAAAGCGTATTGCGGTAATGATATCCACGCTTAGGCTGGAATCTTTACGCTATTGGCATACAATGGACAGAGAATGGACAGAGAGTGGCTAGAGTACGTTTTGGCGAAAGGGGCAGAAGGTCTATATGGCGACGTCGGCGCGTAAGCCCTCGACTATTATTCGGACGCTGTATTTCTACTGGCAGGTTACTGCCGCGCAATTACCCATGTTCATCCTTGCGCTCGTTTCGACACTCGGTTTTGTCTTTCTTCTGTCGTTTGCCAACCCTTGGGTCGTGGCGCTCATCATCGACCGCGTAGGGGACTCCCCGGTGTCATCCGACGAGGTGTTCGAGGTCTTTGGCCCCTACATCCTGCTGCTTATCGGCGTCAACGTCTTTGGCCAACTGAGCAGTAAACTCCAAGACTACAGCGTGTGGAAACTCGAAATACGCGCAAACTACCTGCTCGCCACCCGCGCCTTCGACACGCTGTCGAACCAGTCCATGACCTTCCACTCCAATCGCTTCGGCGGCTCACTCGTCAGCCAAACCCAAAAATTCCTCAGCGGCTACGCCATGCTCATGGAAAACCTCATCTACGCTGTCATCCCCGTCGCCATGACGGCGGTTTTCACGGTGGTCATCCTCGTCGGCACGGTGCCCCTCTACGTCGTCATCCTCGCCGCCCTGCTCGTCATCTACGTCACGGCCGCCTACCTCATGTATAAGCGCGTCCTGCCGCTCAACAGCGAGGCCGCCACGGCGCAAAACGCACTTTCCGGCGAACTCTCCGACAGCATCACCAACATCCAAGCGGTCAAAACCTATGGGCGCGAGGCCTACGAGCGCGGGATATTCGACGCCGCCAACCGCGACGTGGTTCGCGCGGACTCGGTACGCATGCGCTCCTCCACGCTGCGCGGGGCAATCACGAGTTCCATCATCGTCGTTATCATGATGCTCGCCGTTGTCTTTATCACGGGTGGAAATGCTTGGTTTGGGATAAGTGCGGGCACGCTTGTGATGATGTTTACCTACACATACTCACTGACGATGCAGTTCAACCGCATCAACATGATGTTCCAGCAGATTAACCGTGGCTTTGGCGACGCGCACGACATGACGCTTGTACTCGACGAGCCGACGCTTGTGGCTGATGTGGAAAACGCGGGCACCCTCAAGGTTGTGCATGGCAGCATCGACTGCGACAACCTGACCTTTTGGTATGCGGACGCAAACGAGGAGAGCAAGGTCTTTCGCGACTTCTCCCTGCACATTCCCGCTGGTCAGCGGCTTGGTCTCGTGGGGCGTTCGGGTTCGGGCAAGACGACGCTCACGACGCTGTTGCTGCGTTTGTCCAACCTTCAGGAGGGCAGCATTCGCATAGACGGCCAGGACATCTCGCAGGTTACGCAGGTAAGCCTGCGCCAGCAGATTGCCTATGTGCCGCAGGAACCGTTGCTGTTCCACCGCACGGTGAGGGAGAATATCGCCTACGGCTGCCCCGACGCCTCAGAGGATGCGATACGTGGGGCGGCCATCAAGGCAAACGCACTCGAATTTATCCAGCAGCTTCCTCAAGGCTTTGAAACTATAACCGGTGAGAGGGGAGTTAAACTCTCAGGTGGCCAGCGCCAACGCATTGCCATTGCCCGCGCCATTCTTGCGGACCGTCCTATTCTTGTGCTCGACGAGGCTACCTCGGCCCTCGATTCGGAAAGCGAGCGGCTGATTCAGGAGGCCTTGCGCAACCTTATGGAGGGGCGCACGGCCATTGTTGTTGCGCATCGGCTTTCTACGATTGCCAGCCTTGACCGCATTGTTGTGCTTTCTGAGGGGCGCATTGTTGAGGACGGCACGCACGCCGAGCTTGTTGAGGCCGGTGGTGAGTATGCCTATCTTTGGAGCCGCCAGACGGGAGCGTATCTTACGGATGAATAGGGGCGAACAGATATGAGAAGGATGAGCAGAAGGCGAGCGGGGTGCGCTTATGCCGGCTGAGTCTCCTCGGGAGCGCCGTAGCGGATTTTCGATACGAAACAGCCCCATCTCCGTGGAAAACATCGTTGTTATTGTGCTGATGACCGCCTTGATGGCCTTCATGGTTTTTGCGATTGCTGGATATGTTGATAAGGCGAGGGATGAGCGCTATATTTTTGCGGCGCGCGACTATTCCATTGCCACGCGCGCGGTTTTGAGCGAGTCCACGGCGCGTAGTTCTTTTGTGCTGCCGCCCTCCCGCATCGACGCGGAGAGCGGGGATTCTTCGACGCGCTCATGGGGGCTTTCGCAGCTTTCGGAGTACGTGGCGGGGGACGGGCACCTGTTTTGCGAGAGGGCTGAGGAGTTGATGGGGGTTGAACCCTCGCCGCCTGAGGGGGCCGGCTCTTGGGATTTGTGGCTCATAGGCCCTTCGACCGCGACTTCGTTTTGGGATGCCGATGCCTATCTCTATATGGTTCGCCCCGCGGCGGATGATTCTAGTACTACTGATTCCGTTATCTACGTGACCTTTCGGATGGAGCGCGTTAACGCGACGGACGCCGGAGGTTTCCTCGCTGGATTTTGGCAGCAGGCCCGCTACAACCCGGACGCAGGCTTTAGAGTCTATCGTTTTGCCCGGTAATTTGTTATTGTAGCGAGATATGAAACACGCAAGAAAGACATTTAATTTCAAGCGATTATGGATAGTGGTGGGTATTGTATGCGTCATACTCATTACGGCCTATGGTGCGGCCACGTATTACTTCTCACTTCACTTCGATTTCAATACCTCAATCAATAACGTCGATTGCAGCCTCAAGACCGTTGAGGAGGTCGAACAGACCATCCACGAGAGGGTCAGCAGCTATCAAATGACCATAAAAGGTCGCGAAAGTCTCAACAGAATCCTCAAGGCCGCGGACGTCGAGTTAGTCTACGTGCCGGATGGGCAGGTTCAAGCGCTGCTCGACGAGCAGAACCCCTTCCTTTGGATAACAAGCCTGTTCCGTCGCCCAGAAAACCGGACGACCACACCTAGCGTTACCTTCGACGAGAAGAAATTCGACACCGCGATACGGCGGCTCGACCTCTTTAACGCCCTGCGCATGCAGCCCCCGGAGGACGCCTACGCGGAGTTCAAAGACTCGCGCTATGTGGTCCACCCCGAGAAATCCGGCAGCACGCTCGATGAGCCGAGAACCAAGGAGACTATCAAAAAAGGCCTGCGCGTGATGATTTTCACCATCGACCTCGATGAGGCCGGCTGCTATGTTCCTCCCAAGGTGTTCGGCAACAATCCCGACCTCAATGAGCAGGTCAGAGTATACAACGCCTATGTTCCCTTCGAGATTACCTACCAGTTCGGCGACGAGGTCGAGATTCTCGACGCCTCGATAGCGCTCGATTGGATAGACATCGCCGAGGACGGAAGCGGCACGCTCAACGAGGGCGCTCTTATCGCGTGGATGCGCGATTTCGGCCTGCGCCACGACACGGTTGGGAAGGAGCGAAACTTCACAAGCAAGACGGGCGAGGAGGCAACCGTCGCGGGTGGCACCTATGGCTGGGAGGTCGACGAAACAGCTGAAATCGAAGCCGTCAAAGCGGCCATCATCAATCATAGTGGTGAGGAGCGCGAGCCGTATTACGTCCAGAGGGCGGCGGAACACGCGTCTCCCGGAGACCCCGATTGGGGTACAACCTATATCGAACTAGACCTGACAAACCAGCACATGTACTATATTGTTGATGGAAATATTGAGCTTGAGGCCGATGTTGTCACCGGCGCCCCTTGGGGTGGCCGGGCAACGCCTCCCGGTGTCTATAGCATCCTCCAGATGTTGAGCCCAACGGTACTCGTAGGGCAGATACAGGCTGGTGGAGAGCCGGAGTACGAAACGCCGGTATCCTTCTGGATGCGTATGACATGGGAGGGTCATGGCTTTCATGATGCCACGTGGCAGCCTTGGTTCGGCGGCAGCCGTTATACCTATGCCGGCTCCCATGGCTGCATCAATATGTCGTATTACGACGCGCGCGACCTGTACAATGTTCTTGAGATGGGAACGCCGGTAGTCAGTCATTACTGAGAGAACAAGCAATGAACACGGGGTAGAGTGGATAGGGTGAGAGGATAGATGAGCAGGAAAGA
>JAIRTN010000160.1 GCA_031254905.1 Coriobacteriales bacterium | reverse complement strand
GCCGTCTGAAGAATAGTCCGCTTGCTCGGCGCCGAATATGCGAAAATCGTCTATCATACAAATGCACGCCATGAACAACAGACGGGAGCATCATGGGTTCGCAGGCAGGGGCTTCATCTGGTGGAGGACGGCCGGGTGCGGATGACGCAGCG
This sequence comes from Coriobacteriales bacterium, assembly GCA_031254905.1. Next base: position 14,920 of record JAIRTN010000160.1, on the reverse strand, counting down.
GGAACATCGCGGAAGGTGGTCGCGTCCCTCCAACGATGGTTCTATTACTTCTTACTTTGCGGCATCATAGGTTTTGTCTACGAAAACCTCCTCGATAACCTCTGGTACCATCACCCTTGGCAATGGCAGGGCCCCTTGCATGGCCCGTGGCTCGTTATCTATAGCTTCGGCGGCCTTGCTTTGCTGCTGGCATTGGAGCGCTTTGTCAGCAAGAAAATCAAACTCGGGCCTATCCCCATTACGCCGATTCTCACCGTCATTCTCATATTTCTCATCGTTTGCGTTGTCGAGTATATCGGCCACTGGTTTCTCGACACCTTCTTTGATTTTCGCCCGTGGGATTACACGGATAAACCCTTCAATCTCAACGGCAGGATATGCCTTGAGGACTCTCTGCGATTCGTTGTCTTAGGCGTTTTGGAGTTGTACGTAATCCTGCCGCTGGTAGAGCGCTTTCTCGCAAAACTGACGCGTAGGCAAAATCTCATCCTTTTTCTGGTTGCGGCGGGGCTGTTCGTATTCGACATTATCTATTCGGTCATCGTCATGATATAGTATAGAAAACAGGGCAGCGCGCGACAGATTGCAGGATAAGACGGGACGCAGAGAGCCTTGGCAGAGGAGGGTTGGAGGGTTACAGACGTGGGTATCGGGGATGCCGGAATGGGGGTCTCGTAGATATGAAATATCTGCTCAGAGCCATATCTGCGCTGATTGCCTTAGTAACTTTGGGGCGCTGGAAGTATTCGCGACCCGTGGAAGGCAACGCGCTTTCCATGAATCTGGGCGAAAAGGCTTGGTGGGGTTACAAGTTTTATGGCCATCCCATTTTGCGGCCGGAGAAGAACAAGGGTATTCGCGAGCATTTTATCTCCCATCTACCGACAGACTTTGCTGGAGAAAAGCTGGAGGAAGGAGAAATCTCCAACAAACTTGTCATCAGCTTTGCCGGCGACGTTTTACCCCTCTATGATGCCCGCGAAGAAACCACCGCGCATCTTTTCGACGAAGTTGCGGATTTTCTGTTCTCCGCCGATATTCGTTACGCCAACCTCGAATCACCCGTTGCCGAGGCTTTTCCTCTCAGTCCGGTCAGCGAGGACATTACCAAGCCTCCGGAACTCAACAACTCGCCTAAGGCGGTCGCCCTCTACACGCGAGACAAAGGCGGCTTTACCATTTTTTCCACCGCCAACAATCACGCGCTCGACCAAGGCGAGGAGGGCCTGCACTCCACCCTCGATTTCCTTGACGAACGGGGTATTGCGCACGTGGGGACCGCGCGCAGTCCCCAAGAGCGCGATGACTTTCCCCTGTTGGAACGCGAAGGAATTAAGGTTGCCTTCCTTTCGTGGACCTTTGGGCTCAATGGCAAGACCTTGCCTGCGGGGCGCGAGTATCTCGCAAATGAACTGCGTCTTAATCTCCCAAACATCGACATCTCTCCGATTGCCCAGCAGGCACAGCAGGCCCGCGAGCGTGGCGCAGATATGGTGATTGCCTGCTTGCATTGGGGTTTGGAAACCGAGTGCTATCCCGTCGCCCATCAAATTCAGACGGGCAAAGCCATCATAGAGGCCGGTGTTGACATCATAGTCGGCAACCATCCGCACATGCTGCAACCCGCCCAACGCCATAGCTATAAAGACGCTGCCGGTACGCAGCGCGAGGGTCTTATCCTCTATGCCCTAGGAGACTTGCTCGATGAGTTTCCGCAGCTAGGATACTCCGCGCTTGCGGCATTGGCGCGCGTGGAACTGGCGCGAACCATCGGTGGGGAAGTGCTCATTCGTTCCGCGGAATTTCTGCCCACCTACGCATATCGCCAGCCGGCCAAGAAAGGCCCCTTTACCGACATACGTATCCTCGACTTCGACAAACTAGCGCAGCGCCTGCAAGAGGAAGACTTCACCAGCGAGCCCGTCCTCAGCCCCTTCCATGTAAAATCGGCAACTAAGCTTCTGGGCTTACGTGCCGAACTCCTGCCCCCGAGCCGATAAGCCCCTCTTATGAAAACGGAGACATTCATGACGCGCAAAGAAGCCCTAACACCTGCTCCTACCACCGCCGCAACCGACAAGCTGCGTATGCGGGAAAGAATCGGTTACGCCTGCCAAGACGGCTCCATGGAGTTGTACCTGCAGTTCTTCGCCCTCTATTTGCTGGTGTTCTACACCAATGTCGCGGGCATACCTCCGGCGCTGGCAGGCACCCTGATGCTTATATGCACTATCTGGAATGCCATCAATGACCCTCTTATCGGATGGATTGTCGACAACAGGCGCTTTAAGAATGGGGAGAAAATCAGGCCCCTGCTCAAATGGGCCACAATCCCCACGGCACTTTTCATCATCATCCTGTTCTGGATGCCCCAACTGAGCCAATGGCAGGCTTTCACGTATGCATTGGTCGTATATTGCGTCATGGATTCCTTTGCGACCTTCCTCGGTATTCCGTATCTCACCTTGCCTTCGGTGCTGACCTCGGACCCCGAGGAGCGTGTCTCCCTTGCCACCTTTGCGGCAATCGGCTCGGGTCTTGGCCCCCTGATAGCCTCGGCCTGCTCGGTGCTGCTGATGCGCTTTTTTGGAGGCGTGGATGAGGTCGGAAATGTCCTTGACCAGAGGGCTGGTTTCCGCGGTGCCATTATCGTCGTCATGGTGGTTTTTGTTATCTGCCAGTTTGTCATGTACGTAGTCGCAAGAGAGCGCGTAAGGGTGGTTAACACCGCCGCCAATCGTATTAGCCTTTTCAAAGCCTTCAAGATTCTGCTTACTGAGCGCAATTTTATGGCGATTCTTGGTTACAACTTGTTTTACACCTTCTCCCTCGTCGCCTCTCTCAGCACCGTCGTCTATTACTCTAACTACGTATTGCTCAGCCCCGGTGGGGAAGGGATTCTCGCCCCTGTACTCATCGGCGTAGCCCTTCTCGTGCTGCCCTTTGTCCGTTTTATCAACAAACGAGCGTCACGTCGCGGTCTGCTCATAACCGCATCACTTGCCATGCTAGTTTCTAAGATACCTCTGTTTATCGCGCCAACGAATTTTATCGCCGCCGCTATCACCGCTGGTTTCATGGGTATTGCAATGGGCTTTACCGTGGTGTGCATCACCACCAATATCAATGAGTCCATCGAGATTGTCGAATGGAAGAAGGGCTATCGCTTGGAAGGTTCCGTCAATGCCTTGCGCGGGTTGGTGCTAAAGATTGCTCAGGCAATTTTGGCCTTCATGCTGGGTTTGGCGATGGAGGCGAGTGGCTACTTGGCACCGAGCGACACAATCCTACAGCCGGTGCAAAACGAGGCGACGCAGATGGTATTCCTCGGATTCTTCGCCTACTTCCCAACGGTTATGGCTGTCGGAATGCTGGTATTAGCAATCCTCAGTCCTACCGACCGCGACGGCGCCGCCATGCGTGCAGAGAAGGCTGCCGCCCTCGCCGCACAAAACGACGCCGTCTAGGGGAGAAGTCATTCCGTAGGTCAGTCCGTCTTTGCTTCGTCCAGCCATGCCCATACGGCATCGCGCAGGAACGTGGCACCGTCGGGGACAATTTTTTCATAGTATGCGGAGAAGCGCGGGTCATCGACGTACATCTGCGTCACGCCACGATGAGCCTCAGGGGAGTATTCCGGCCAGAAGAACCCAAGCCATCGCTTGTGCATCGCGGCAACCTCCTGAGCCAAAGAAGTTTTCGGGTCTCCCTTTATGGCTGCCTCTTTTAGCATTGCGCTTAGTTGTTCGGTAAGCGCTTCCATTTCCGCATAGTCCTCCGCCGTCATACCAGCATAGAGGCGATTACTGGCGTCAACGATATCATCACCGTACTTTTCACGTATCTCGGCGCCGTAACGTTCCTCATTCTTTAAGAGTGCCTCCTGTTTGAAAGCCTCAAATTTCTCTGTGTCGCTCATTGGTATCCCTTCTTCATAGGTTGCTATGGTCTTTTCTAGTGTCGCCATCAGGCGATTCAGGCGCGTTCGCTTGCTTGCCAGCGCGTTAAGCTGGGTGCGCAGAGCGTCAACGACGTCATAATCGTCCGCGCGCATGAGGGCGCTTATCTCGTCAAGCCCAAATCCGAGTTCGCGAAAGAACAGTATCTGCTGGAGCCGGTCAACCTCAACAGTTCCATAAACGCGATAACCGTTTGATAAGCGCGTGGGGCTGAGCAGACCCATGCTGTCATACCAACGCAACGTGCGTGTTGATACGCCCGCAAGTTCTGCCAGTTGTTTGATGCTGTAGGCCATAGGCACCTCCCAGATGGGAAGTATAAACTATGACGTAGCGTAAAAGTCAAGCGCAAAGAAGACATAAATTTGAAAAAGGGGATTTATGAAAACCCCCTTCGCCAAAGCCGCGAATTTCGACTTATTTCAACAGTATTTATTACTTTACATAATGTATATTATCAGACATTCAGAAATAGCGGTTTATTCGACACAGTCGAGGGTTCGCATGGCAAGAATTGTACGTGTTATCAAATCATCGAGTGACCATTCCAGCATGTCAGCACCCTGTTGGATAATCTCACGAGAACATCCAGCAGCAAATGACGGCTGCTTAAACTTCTTCTTTACCGACTTCAATTCAAGGTCTTGTACGCTCCCAGATGGCCGCATGATGGCTACGGCACCGATGAGCCCCGTTAGTTCATCGGTGGCAAACAAAATCTTCTCCATAATGTGCTGGGGCACAAATTCTGTCTTCGTTACTCCGTGGCCATGACTCATGGTTGCCTGCACAATCGATTCATCCACGCCGTGGCTTCTCAGTAATTCGACCCCTTTAACACAATGTTCTTCCGGATAAAGCTCAAAATCGATATCGTGTAGCAATCCGACGATGCCCCAGAACTCCTCGCGCTCAGTATCATACTCACAAGCGAAATATCTCATAACGCCTTCCACTATACAGGCATGCTTCAGGTGGAATTCCTCCTTGTTATACTCCGTGAGAATCTTCCAAGCTTCATCCCGGGTTGGTATACGCGTCATGGTCATCCTCCTGTCCGCCTCCCCTTTCATACCACAGGAAAGCACGATAAGCATAATGCTAGCACTGGTATATAGTCTCTTTTACACGTCCATGATAAGCGGGATTATCATGGGGCGACGACGGCAGCGCTCCCATAGCAAGCCGGAAATCTCCTCGCGCAGCGCGCGCTTCAGCGAACTGGGATTTGACTGATGCTCATGGGCAAAACGCGACATGGTGCGCTCGGCAAGAGCAACGAGGTCATTGAGTAAGTCGGCATCGTCGCCTCCGCTGACTCCTCGCATGATGACTTCCGGCTTGCCCGTCGGTGCGCTGTCGCGCCGTCGAATCATGCACACTATCGTGACGATACCGTCATTTGCAAGCGTCTGCCTATCCTTCAGTACAACCGCGGAGACATCTCCTACGGAAAGCCCGTCCACATAGACCACGCCGCTTTCAACCGTTTCTCCTCGCTTAACCCCGGTTTCATCGAGTAAAAGCGTGTCGCCGGAATCGAGGATAAAGACGTTTTGAGAAGGGACGCCAACGCTCTGTGCCAGTTGTGCATGAGCGCGCAGATGCATGGCCTCGCCATGAACCGGCATGAAATGACGGGGTTGTGCCATGGCAAGCATCAGCTTGAGTTCTTCTGCTCCCGCATGGCCCGAGACATGTACAAGGGCCCTCTGCTTGTCGTAAATCTCCGCACCTATCTTTGCGAGCGCGTTGACAACACGGGTGACTGCCTTCTCGTTGCCCGGAACAGGGGTCGCGGATATGATAACGGCGTCCCCTTTTTCGATGCAGACCGTGCGATGTTCGCCATTTGCCATGCGCGCCAAGGCCGAAAGCGGCTCCCCTTGGCTTCCCGTACAGAGGATAACAACCTTGTTGGAGGGAATGTCTTTTGCCATATAGGCATCGACGAGGAGGCTTTCATCGACCTTCAGATAACCCAACTCACGCGCGATGCGGGTGTTTGTGAGCATAGAACGCCCGGTGACGGCCACTTTGCGCCCCGCGGCGACAGCGGCATCGCAAACCTGTTGGATGCGGTGGATATGGCTTGAGAAGGAAGCGACGATGACCCGTTGGCGGGCGGCCACAATAATCTCCTTGAGAACCTTTCCGACTTCCGCCTCCGACTTTGTAAAGGCAGGAACGTTGGCGTTCGTCGAATCGGAAAGCATGAGGTCAACGCCCGCCTTTGCAAAACGCGAAATGGCGGCGAAATCGGTATGAACGCCATCGATGGGCGTTTGGTCGAGTTTGAAGTCGCCGGTATGCAGCACGTTGCCAACAGGGGTGCGGATAAACACGCCCAGAGAGGCGGGTATCGAATGGTTTACGCTGAAGAAGTCGCAGCCAAAGGCGCCTATGGCGACGTGTTCGCCCGGTTGTATCACACGAAAACGGGCATTCTTGATGCGATGCTCCGCAAATTTCCCTTCAATAAAACCGAGGGTAAGTTTGCTTCCCATGATGGGGACATTTGCCACGCCGAGGTCTTTGAGCAGATACGGAAGGGCTCCGGTATGGTCCTCGTGTCCATGCGTGATGATGATGGCCCGCAGGCGGTTGGCGTTTTCGAGAATATAGGTATAGTCCGGTAAGATGAGGTCGACGCCGAGATGGTCGTCATCCGGAAACATAAGCCCTGCATCAACGACTATCATGTCGTCGCCGAACTCAAAGACGGTCATATTCTTGCCGATGCCGTCCAAACCGCCGAGGGGGATTACCTTGAGATGCGGTTTGTGTCGCGTATCCGCTCCATCTCGGCGCCTATCTTGGCGAGGCGTACGGTTTCCCGTGCCACGCTGGTTCTGGTTGGACCTGTTACTCTGTTTGCGGTCGTTAATAACCGCACGTTTTGATGATGTCCTTCTGTCCAAAGAACACCTCCTGTTCTCTTAAGTCCGGTGCGCCGCGTGATACTATGCTCCATCTGATGCGTATGGATCACAGGGCTACATCGGTATGTATCGTAAGGTCGTATAACACCCCGCGCAAAGCGTGGGTTTACAAGACCCCTACTGCCTTCATTACTTCCTCAAGGCCTGCCCGTTGTTCGGGGGTCGCGTCGATGAGTGGAAGTCTCACACCGCCGCAGTCAAAACCAACAAGCCTCATGGCCTCTTTAACCATGATGGGGTTAGCCGTGATGAAAAGTTCCTTCATCAGCGGCTGAAGCCTCGTATGAGCCGCAAGCGCACGCTCATGGTCGCCTTCGGCCATGGCGGTGACAATCTCCTTCATGCGCTCGGGCGCAACATTGCCTATCGTCGTTATGACGCCGTAACCGCCCAATTCCATAACGGGCAGGGTGGTTTCGTCATCGCCGGAATAAACCACAAAGCCTTCAGGCGCCTCGTCAATAATCTGCTTAATCTGCTCAAGTCGTCCACTTGCCTCTTTAACAGCAACGATGTTGTCGATGTCATGAGCAAGACGCAGAGTTGTTTCTGCCTCCATGTTTATAACACAACGGCCGGGGATGTTATAAAGAATCATCGGAACCCCAGCGGCACGGGCAATACAGCTAAAGTGCTGGTAGAGGCCCTCCTGTGGTGGCTTATTGTAATAAGGAACCACCGTCATTATACCATCGACACCGAGTTTCACCACATCCTGCGCAAATTCCGCGGAATCCGCGGTGCAGTTATCCCCAACATTCGCGATGACCGGAACACGCCCACCGACCGCTTCAATAACGGCGTTGAACAACTCCACTTTCTGTGGATAAAATACGGTCGGCGATTCTCCGGTAGTCCCACTGATAATGAGAGCGTCGGAGCCTTTATTTACGAGCCGCTCGGCAAGTTCCTGCGCCCTGTCGAGGTCAAGGTCGCGATTCGCGTCGAAAGGGGTAATCATGGCCGGTATGAAACGACCGAACGGTATGGACGCTTTCATGCTCAACTCCTCCCAAATACGGTGAACGGCATCGCTATTGCGCCTGCCAATCTGGATATAACCGCTTTAAATGTAGCAGGTATTCCCCATTTATGATAGCACTTACAGCCCAAACGCATGATGGAGTTGCCGGGCGGCGGAAATAAGGTCATCTTCATCCACCAAAAGCGAGATTGTCGCGTGGGAATCCGCTATCTGCAAGACATCGATTTCCCCCTCAGAAAGGGCCTCCGCTACACGCGCCATAACGCCGGGTACTCCGTGCATGCCCGAGCCGACCAAGGTTACTTTGCCGAGATTGGTTCGAGTGGCAACCTCAAATCCTTCAGAGGACAGGAGGGAAACCGCCTCCTCGGTAAGCTTCGTCGGTATGGAGAATACCAGCCTATCATTCATCGGCGTAAACATATCGATGGAGATGGACGCATCCGCCATGAGCCGGTAGACCCTCGTCTGCACCGTCATGTGTGCCCGGGCATCATCTTTAACGTACGGGAGGCGCACGCGCAGGCGCGTGATTCCCGTGGCTGTAGTTACCGCCGTTGCCACCGAGTTGGGGCGGAAGCGGTCAAGCGAGACAACCTCGGTCCCCTCATTATCGCTGAAGGTATTGCGGACGCGAAGCTTTACGCCGCTTTGCAAGATAAGTTCTGCGGCGGGCGTGTGGACGACGCGCGAGCCGTGTCGTGCCATCTGAAAAAGCTCGTCGGCGGTGATGGTCGAGAGTACCTTCGCGTCTTCGATAAGTCGAGGGTCGGCGGTGAATACGCCGTCAACATCCGTGTAGATGTCAACGCGGGCAGCCTCAAGGGCAGCCCCGAGGGCACAGGCAGTCGTATCCGAACCGCCGCGGCCCAGTGTGTGGAGCAAGCCGTCTTCATCAACGCCCTGAAAACCGGCAACCACAGCGATAATTCCTTCTTCCAGCAGCGCCCTCAGCGGCGCTACATCCACGCGCTGTATCGTCGCTGCGCCATCCATGTCATCCGTGAGGATACCAGCGTCAGCGCCTGTCAAAGCGCGGGCCACCACTCCCCTCTCATTGAGAAGCGCGGCAACAACAACGGCTGAGATAATTTCACCAACGCCCATCAGAAGGTCGAGTTCGTGTGCGTGGCAGTATGTTTCGTCTACGAGCGAAAGCAGGGTATCGGTCGCGTAGGGGTCCCCTTTACGGCCCATGGCAGAAACAACAACCACGGGCAGAGAGCCTTGGTCGCGTTCAGCTATAACACGGGTGACAAGGGCGGCCCTCCCCTCCTCGGTAGCCACGGAGGTTCCGCCGAATTTCATGACGACTATGGGCGTGGAGGCATGCCCATCATCTTGCGCGTTCATCACAAATCAAGAAGCCTTTCAAGTCCGATAATGAGCCCGCTTCGCTTCCCGGCCTCGCGTATCGCGAGCAGAATGCCGGGCATATACGCTTCTCTGTCGAGGGAATCATGACGCAGCGTCAGGGTTTCGCCCAACGAGCCGAAGATGACTTCCTGATGGGCGACAAAGCCGCCGGAGCGCACCGCGTGTACTGGCACTCCCGAGACATCGGCACCACGGGCACCTTCGCGTCCGGGCATTTCGGTTTCCCGGCCGGGGGCCTTGCTCACAATGTTCGCCGCCTCTCGCACACGCGCGATGGAAAGCGCGGTTGTAATGGCAGTCCCGCTCGGGGCGTCCTTCTTTCCGTTGTGGTGAAACTCAATGACTTCCACATCGGGGAAATAGCGCGCCGCCTTCTCGGAAAAGACCATCATCAATACTGCGCCAAGGGTAAAGTTAGGCGCATGAAACAACGTACATCCTTCGGGAGCGAGCGTAATAAGTTCTCCGAGTTTCTCCGCTGTCAGTCCGGTTGTGCCCACCACGCAGTCTACACCCGCGGCAAGGGCAACACGCAGGTTGCCTTCGACAGCCGCCGGCGCAGTAAAATCGACAAGGACATCGGGGCGTGCTGTTTCGAGTGCGGAGGCAAGGTCAGCGAAGGCAGGAGCCAAAGCCTCACCATCGAGTTCCACCGAACCCGAAAGATGCTGCGGGTCAAAGCCGCCAACGACGGTCATGTCCTCTTGGGCCGACACGGCACGAACCACGTGGCTGCCCATTCGTCCGCGAAAACCGCTTACGACAACTCGTATCATAGCTACTCCTTTGCGAGAAGGGGGATAAGGGAGGCTTCAACCTCCGCTTCCCCACGCGGGCTGATGATGGCCACAGTCGGTTCTTGGCTCAGCACGCGCTCTGCAACCCGTTGGACGTCCGCAAGGTCAACGGTGCGGTAACGGGAGATAATCTCATCGAGGGAAAGCACGTCTATCTCACCAATAGCACCTTGCCCTAAACGCAGCATACGTTGCGAAGTCGACTCCATCGAAAGTACGATATGGCCAATTACGTACTCGCGCACGCGCTCCAACTCCTCACGGGTAATGCCCGCGCTGAGGACCTTAGCGAGTTCGCCATGCACAAGGGAGATGACTTCCTCAATGTTTGCCGGGCGTGTTCCCGCGTAGACGACAAACTGACCGGTGCCGATATACGGCATGGTCGAGGCGTAGACAGCATAGGCGAGCCCGCGCTTCTCCCTCACCTCTTGAAAGAGTCGCGAGGACATGCCGCCGCCGAGCGTGGCGTCTAAGAGCGCCGAGGCAAAGCGGTCGTCGCTGCCTGCCGGGGTGCCGGGCATGCCGTAGATGATGTGGGCCTGCTCGGTTTCTTTCTTCATGATGGTGAAGCGGGCGCGGTCTTGCTGTTGCACGAGGGAGCGCGTATTGCGTTTGCCGCGCGGCAAAGGTTGCAGGTGGCGCGCGCAGAGGGCGACCAACTCGTCATGGTCGACGTTGCCGGTGGCGACGACTATGCAGTTATCCGCGTGGTAATGGCGGTCGCGATAGGCAAGGCAGTCGGCCGTGACAAAGGAGGAGACAACCTCCCGCGTGCCGATGATGGGGCGGCCGAGCGAATGACCCGGATAGGTCGCCTTAGCGAACAACTCGAAGATGTAGTCATCCGGCGTGTCCTCGCTGCGGGCTATCTCCTCGATAACCACCTCGCGCTCCGAATCGATTGCCTCTTGCGCGAACACGGATGATGTCACCATGTCGCCGAGGATGTCGATGATTTCCGGAAGTTGCTCGTCGATGAAACGCGAGTAGTAGCAGGTGTATTCCTTCGAGGTGAAGGCGTTTTGCTCGGCGCCGATGGATTCGAAGTCGCGCGAAATGGTAAAGGCGTCGCGGCGGGCGGTTCCCTTGAACATCATGTGTTCCATGAAGTGGGAGATGCCCTGTTGGGCGGTATCCTCGTCGCGCGAGCCGACCTTAAACCATACGCCGACAGAAACCGAGCGCACGGCATCCATGCGCTCGGTAATGACAGTCACACCGTTATCGAGAACGGTACTTCTATAAAACACCTATTAAAACCATGCCTTTCTGTTGTAGACATAGAGTTGCTCAAATTCCTGCTGCGACTTCGTGAGGTACATGATGCCCTCGATGATGCCGATAACCTCCATGACTACTGCCGAAAGGCCAAAGGTAATGCAGGACCCGATGAGAGAAACGAGCAGCATGATAAGCCCCTCGTTGCGATACCCGAGGTAGAACTTATGAATACCGAGAGTGCCGAGGAAGATGCCGAGAAGCCCAGCAACAATGCGGTCTTTGTCCGTGGTCTTTATGCTGGACGGGTCAACGTAAGGCTGCTGTTGGTAGCCGTAAGGTTGCTGAGGCGGTTGGTAGCCATAGGGCTGCTGAGGAGGAACTTGGTAGCCCGGCTGCGGTGGGGGTTGCGGCGCAGCCTGCGGGGCAGGCGGAGCCTGATAACCCGGTGCGGGTACCGGTTGGGGTGACGGCACCGGCTCCGGTTCCGGCGCGAAGGCACCTTCCTGCGGCATCTCGGGTGTGTCAGGTGTAGTATTCTCAACCATAATAACTCCTAACCTCGCGGGAATCGACAATCACATTGTAGCTCTTAGCAGGCTGTACGTATAGCCCGTTAAGAAACAATCATCACCGAAACTTTCACCGAAATTCTCGGCAACTTCAACCGAAACTTTAGCGCCTTCTCCGCGGCCGGCGGTCGTCTTCCGAGCGTCCACCGCCATCCGAGCGCCCACCAAAGTCGCGGCGAGGCCCTCTATCACGGCTGTCGCGATTATCGTCGCGACGGGGCGGCATCGAACCCGCGGGGGCATCAGGCTTATCCAGCCTATCAAGAGAGATTTTGTCCTTCTCGTCAATGTCGATGATTTTCACCTTCACCGCATCGCCAAGGCTCAAAACGTCTTCCACCTTGCCCACGCGCCCGTTCGCCACGCGGCTGATGTGCAGCAGGCCATCCTTGCCGGGTAAAAGCTCAATAAAGGCGCCAAAACTCTGGATGGACACAACCTGCCCAACATATTCCTCGCCGATTTCCGGCACCTTAACAATCTGCTCAATGCGCCTGCGCGCCTCAAGGCCACCGGTATCCTTCGACGCGATGTAGACCGTGCCGTCCTCCGTAATTTCGATGGTTGCCCCGGTCTCCTCCTGCAGGCCGCGGATAACCTTTCCGCCGCTTCCGATAACGTCACGTATCTTGTCAACGGGTATTTGTATGGAGATAATGCGCGGCGCATAGGGGCTGAGGTCGTCCCGTGGCTGGCTAATCGCCTCGGTTATCTTCCCAAGGATAAAGGCGCGTCCTTCCTTTGCCTGCGCAAGCGCGGCGGCAAGTATCTCAACGCTCAAACCCTTGGCCTTGTTGTCCATCTGCAAGGCGGTGATGCCTTTTTCGGTGCCGCAGACCTTAAAGTCCATGTCGCCGAGAAAATCCTCTATGCCTTGGATGTCTGAGAGGATGGCCACCCTCTCGTCCTCCTTGATGAGCCCCATGGCAATGCCGGAAACCGGGCGTTTGATGGGTACACCGGCGTCCATGAGAGCCAAAGTCGAGCCACAGGCAGAGGCCATGGAGGAAGAACCGTTAGATTCCGTTACCTCCGAGACAATGCGAATGGTATAGGGGAAGTCCAATTCGACGGGAAGCACCGGAGCAAGGGCGCGCTCCGCAAGGAAGCCATGTCCTATCTCGCGACGCTTAGGAGCGCCGAGACGTCCGGCCTCGCCCGTGCTGTAGGGCGGGAAGTTGTAGTGGTGGATATAGCGTTTTCCGGGGGCAGGGTCGATGGTGTCAAGGCGCTGCCACTCGTTGAGCATGCCCAGCGTCAAAACGGAAAGTACCTGCGTCTGGCCACGCGTAAACAGGCCCGAGCCATGGGCACGCGGCAAAAAGCCCGGCGTAATGGAGATGGGACGTATCTCATCAACGGCACGTCCGTCGACGCGCTCGCCCGTCGAGAGTACCATCTCGCGCATCGCCTTCTTCTCAAGAGCCTTAAGCTGGGTGGAGAGTTCCCTCGTCCACTGGGCCTGCTCCTCCTCGCTGAAGGTCGCCTTGATTTCCTCCTTGAGTGCTGCCACCTTCTCAACGCGCGTCTGCTTATCGGCGTCGCACAGAGCGGCGCTCATGCGGTCGAAGTAGGCAAACACACGCTCGGCAACCTCAGGAGCCGGCTCATCGAGCGGATATTCGCGGCGCTCGGGGCCAACGCGGTCGATGAAGCGCTGCTGAATCTTGCAAAACTCGGCAATGGCCTCTTGACCGAAGGTCATTGCGGCGAGCATATCTTCTTCAGAGATTTCATCGGCGCCCGCCTCAACCATCGAGATATAGTCCGCGGTACCGGCAAGCGTCAGTTCGAGGTCGGAGTTCGCCTCCTCCTCGAAGGTCGGGTTAACGATAAACTCACCGGTCTCGCGGTTGCGTCCAATGCGAACGCCCGCGGCCGGGCCATCAAACGGAGCACCCCCGATGAGCAGGGCGGCCGAAGCACCCATGATGGAAATAACATCCGGCTGGTTAATCTGGTCGGCCGAAAGCGTCGTCGCGACGATATGCACCTCATTGCGAAAACCATCCGGAAACCCGGGTCGTATGGGGCGGTCTATCATGCGGGCACTGAGCGTCCCCTTATCCGAGGGCCGCGACTCGCGCTTAAGATAGCCACCCGGTATGCGCCCAACCGCGTACATACGCTCAACAAAATCGACTGTCAGGGGGAAGAAGTCGTAGTCTTTGCGTTCGTTGGAAATAACAGCCGTCACCAGCATGATGGTATCACCTTGGGTAACGACGACGGCGCCAGTAGCCTGACGGGCTATCTCGCCTGTTGTGAGCGTGTATTCCTTGCCATACAGCTCGAAACTCTCTGTAATTTTTGTCATGAATTATCTTCTTTCTTCTGCTTCTCTACGGAATGAGGGGAGCGCCCCTGCACTCCCCTCACCGTGTCACACATTGTCTCGGATGCCGAGCTTTGCAATGAGTTCGCGGTAATTTGCGATGTCGCGCTTCTTAATATAGGTCAGCAGGCGCCTCCGCCTACCGACAAGCATGAGCAGCCCTCGTCGCGTGTGATGGTCTTTCTTGTGGATTTTAAGATGTTCGGTCAAATCCTTGATGCGTGTGGTTAGCAGCGCTACCTGCACCTCCGCGGAACCGGAATCCTTGGCATCCTTGCCGAATTCCGCGATAATTTCCGCCGTGCGTTCCTTACTCAACGGCATAAGCCCACCTTTCATTTGTTCGCCTTAAGCCGGGACGCGCGTCGGTGGAAACATCGCACCAAGCAAAAGGCATTTAACATAACCTATATATGTTAGCCGAAACCCTCAAAGAAGTCGATACCCCCGCAGAAAAACAAAAAGAAAGCAATAATGGGGATAAAAACGCTACTCAATCAGCTTGAATCTCGCCGCAATCCATATCGCTTCCGCGGTACTCTGCGCCCCAAGTTTTGAGTGGATGGACTGCACAAGGGTCTTTACCGTACTCGGAGAAACCGCGCGGTTACAGGCAATCTCCGTGCGAGAAAGCCCGTGGCACATATCGGTCAAAATCTCCTTTTCCCTGTTAGACAACGTGTAGGCCCTGTCATTCAGGCGATGGTAGATGCGGTATTCGGTAATCACATG
>JAIRTN010000102.1 GCA_031254905.1 Coriobacteriales bacterium | reverse complement strand
GGCAGGGCATAGTCTGACAGTTCTCTTACGGTTGGGCGCTGTTGCGGCACGAGATGCAGGCTCCTGTTACCATGTACGGTTGTCCTTCAAGGGAATCATTCCCTGTTTATTAGGCGAAGGATGCAATGGGGATACAAAGTATTGAAGGCAGGAGAAAGGTCATAATGTGCTGACAAGGCGGCGCCAAAGGGTACTCATGGCACTGGTCGATGAATATGTGGAGAGTGCGGCTCCGGTTGGCTCCGGTCGTATCGCGCAGCATTATCTTAAAGAAGTCTCTCCCGCTACGATTAGAAATGAACTCATGGGTTTGGAGAACGACGGCTATGCCCGTTCTCCCCACACCTCTGCGGGACGCGTCCCGACGAATACCGGTTATCGGGTCTTTGTAAACACCTTGTTGCTGCGCGAAAGCCTCAAAGGCGCCGCGGAGCCTTCTCCCTCGGGAAGCGCGGCACTCCGCAAGGCCGAGATGCAGGCGCTGGACACCGAACAGCGAATCGAGCAGGTACTCAGCTTTTTGAGCAACGCGACCGGGCTTCTCTCCGTAATATGGAGCGTTCGTCCGGATGTCGCCGTTTATTATCGCGGCCTGCCCCAGCTTCTTTCTCAGCCGGAATTTCAAGACTCGAGTGCGCTTATCCCGCTTATGCAGCTCATCGAGGATGAAAGCGCGCTTGCCCATCTCCTTCTCTCGACTTTTAATAATAGCGGCTTTGTGGTTAAGGTGGGAATCGAGGATGCGGACGGCTGTCTCTCCTCGTATTCCATGGTTGCCGAGATATATGGAGGAGAGCGACCGCAGGGAGCCTTGGCGGTCTTTGGCCCGACGAGGATGGATTACCGCAGGGTGATACCGGCGGTACTCTTTGCCTCGCAGTTATTCAACCATTCGCGAACTCGCGTTTTTGGGCGATAGGAAGGGGAGATTGTGGCGACGGACTACTACAAAATCCTCGAGGTAGGAAAAGACGCGAACGAAGCGGAAATAAAGAAGGCATTTTATCGCAAGGCGCGTGAACTTCATCCCGATGTCAATAAGGCCCCTGATGCCGAGGAACGCTTCAAGGAACTCAATGAGGCCTATGACGTACTTTCCGACAGCAACAAGCGCTCGCAGTATGACCGTTTTGGCAGGGTAAGCGGCTCTGCTGCTGGCGGGCACCAGTACGTTGACTTCAGCGACCTCTTTGGCAGCGGCTTTGGCATGGGCGACATCTTCAGCCAGTTCTTTGGCGGCGCCGCCTACGGGCGCGCGAACATTCGCCAAGAGGGCCGCGATATGGGCATCGGCCTCAAGCTGACGCTTGAGGAAGTTGCGGCTGGCGCCAAGAAGGAGATTGTGTACGACCGCCTCGCCCCCTGCGAGACCTGCAGCGGTACCGGGGTTGGCGTGGGCGGTAAGACCATCGATTGCAAGAACTGCCATGGAACCGGACGTGTTATCTCCGTGCAGCGAACCTTCCTCGGCGATATGCAGACGCAAACCCTCTGCCCGGAATGCGGAGGCACCGGTAAGACCATCGATATTCCCTGCCCCGATTGCGAAGGTCAAGGGCGACTGCCCGACCGTCAGCACGTAACCATCGATGTTCCTCACGGGATACGCGATGGGCAGCAGCTTCGCCTTTCGGGTTACGGCGAGGCGGGCATGCACGGGGCCATTGCCGGCAACCTCATCGTCACCGTTCGCATCGAGCCGCATCGCGTCTTTAAGCGCGACGGCGACCACCTTCACATCCGCCAGCAAGTCTCGATTACCCAAGCGGCGCTGGGAGCAAAAGTCGAGGTCGATGGCATACTCAAGGATGAAAAAGTCGAGGTCGAGATACCGGAGGGCTGCCAAAACGAGCAGGTCGTCCGCGTGCGGGGCAAGGGGCTTCCGCGTTTTCGGAAGGACCTCCGCGGCGATTTATACGTCCATGTCGATGTTGTAATACCGCGCAACCTGACGAAGCGGCAAAAGGAGCTGCTTGAGGAATTCGCCGCCGAACTTGGGGAGAGCATCGCCGGCAAACGCTCGACCATGCAAAAGATTAAAGACGCGCTGTCCTGACACCTCTCAGGCGTATGAGCATACCGCATTTCTTCATCGGAAACCGCATCGAAGGCAAGGCAGGCGACGCGATAAGCCTGTCGCTTCCTCAGGATGTCGCCAAGCATCTGCGCAGTCTGCGGGTTCGCCCGCCTGAACACCTCATTTTTGTTGACAGCCCCGGCCACGCTTGGGAGTTGGAACTGACAACAGCACCCAGCCGTGGAAGTTCTCATATCGAAGCCCTTCTCCTGCGCGAACATGAGGATTCTTGGCACCCGGACCTCACGCTCGTCCAAGCAATCTCCGCGGCAAACCGCATGGATCAGACGATACGGCAGGTGACAGAACTCGGCGTGTCGCGCATCATCCCTCTCGAATCAGAGCGCTCAACCGCACGCCTCGACGCAACGGGTCGCGTGGCAAAACGCGCGCGCTGGGAGCGGATAGCACAGGGCGCCGCGGAACAGTCCGGATTGCTCCGCCTGCCGAGCATCGAGCCAGCCTGCGATCTTTCAACGGCGCTGAGCATGCTTGTCTCGTATGACGCGCTTCTGTTCTTTTGGGAGGAACCGGGTGGCATGTCTTTAAGCGAGGCTCTTGAGGGGATATCAGGCTTGCCCGCGACGCCTGCCGCAACTACGGCAAGTACTCTAAGTACTAAGGGGGATAAGAACGGCACCTCTGCGCGCGTCGCTGCCGTCATCGGGCCAGAGGGTGGATTTTCTGAAGCGGAGGCGGCATGCATCAGAGCCGCGGGCGGACACACCATAACGATGGGCTCGACCATACTCAG
>JAIRTN010000113.1 GCA_031254905.1 Coriobacteriales bacterium | reverse complement strand
TGGCTGCGGTAGACCTCGCGCGTAAGCCCGATGGTGGGGATGCCCGCCTCTTGCGCGCGCCTGAGGCCGTAGGCGTCGGGCCTGCTTGAGATGACGAGGACGACCTCGGCGTTGAGGGTACCGGCGGCGATGGCGTCGATGATGGCTTGCAGGTTGGTGCCGGAGCCGGAGAGGAGGACGCCGAACTTGGTGGGGCGAATCATCGCGTTTCCTCTGGTTGGTGGGAGGCATTGCTGGTCGGCGAGGCTGCGGGTGTTTCGGGCTGCGCGGGGGTCGGCGGTTGGTAGATGACTTTGCCCGGCGCGGCGGAATCGTCCGCTTTTACAATCTCGCCGATGCGAAAGACCTCCTCCTGCACGCAAAAACTCTCGGTGATGGCGGCGGCCGCATCGGGCGGGCAGATGAGCGCCATGCCGATGCCCATGTTGAAGGTGCGCAGAGCCTCGTAGGTGTCGAGACCGGCTGCGTCGGTTGCCGCTCGGATGGCCGCGGGGACATCCCACGTTGCGAGGTTGACCTGCGCGTCGAGGCCCGGCGGCAGCGCGCGGTTGAGGTTTTCCGTGATGCCGCCACCGGTGATATGTGCCACCGCATGGATGGGCAGACCGGCATCGAGGGCAGAGAGCAGGGGTTTTACGTAGATGCGGGTCGGCGCGAGCAGGGCTTCGCCGAGCAGTCCGCCTTCCGGTAGCCTACGCGTTGCAAGTTCCTCATCGCTCAAGGCGTCGGTCAGCGCGCGGCGCACGAGGGAAAAACCGTTGGAGTGCAGGCCGCTGGAGGCCAGCCCGAGGATGACGTCGCCCTCGCGCACGAGGTGTGGCCCTATCATCTTTGCGCGGTCAACCACGCCGACGCAAAAGCCGGAGAGGTCATAGTCGCCCACGCGCATTGTGCCGGGATGCTCGGCCATCTCGCCACCGATGAGTGCGCAACCCGCCTGTTTGCAACCCTCGGCAATACCGCCAACGACCTCGGCGGCAAAGGTGGCCTCTATCTTGCCTACCGCGAGATAGTCGAGGAAGAACAGCGGGCGGGCGCCGCTCGCGACGACATCGTTGGCGCACATGGCAACCAAGTCGATGCCGATGGTCGAATGGTTGTTGAGGCGGCGGGCAAGTTCGAGTTTGGTGCCTACGCCATCGGTCCCCGCGACGAGAATGGGGTCTACCATATCTTTGAAGGAGGAGGCGGAGAAAAGCCCGCCGAAGCCCCCGATGTCGCCGATGACCTCGGGAGTATAGGTTGCCCGTACCGCAGCCCTGATGGCCTCAACGGCAAGGGCGCCCTCCGCGATATCAACCCCCGCGTCTTTATAGGTCGTACGTGACATCAGTCTTCCTTTCCCGCTCGTTGCTCGTGTCTGTCTTGCCTTGGCCTGCCCGGGTTTCTTCCGTGGCTCAGAACAGCGGCTTCATGCCCGCGTGTTCCTCCTCCCAAAACCGCGGTTCAAGACTTCCGCAAAATGAATCCGCCCGCATCGTTTCGGGGATACGGATGGGATACTCCCCTGAGAAGCACGCGGTACAAAAGCCTGTTTGCTCTGGTTGCGTGGGCTGCGTGGGTTGCCCGGGTTGCACTCTCAGCCCGGCCTGTTTGGCCTGCCCGGGTTGCCCGCTCTGTTCGGGTTGGCAACAGGAGATAAGGCCGTCCTGCGAGAGATAGGCGAGCGAGTCAGCCCCGATATGCTCCCTAATTGCGTCTATACCAAAATTCGCGGCAATAAGTTGGCTTTGGGTGTCGGTGTCTATGCCGTAAAAGCAGGGCCAAACGACCGGCGGGGAGACAATACGCATGTGTACCTCCCGCGCGCCCGCGTCGCGCAGCAACTGGACAAGCTGCTTGGAGGTGTTGCCTCTGACGATGGAGTCGTCCACGACGATGAGGCGCTTGCCCTCGATGGTCGCGGGGAGTGGGTTGAGTTTGAGGCGGATGCCGCGCTGCCTGAGGGCCTGCGTGGGCTGGATGAAGGTGCGCCCGACGTAGCGGTTTTTGACGATGCCCTCCGCGTAGGGTATGCCACTCTCGCGGGCGTAGCCGATGGCGGACGGTACGCCGCTGTCGGGAACCCCTATAACGATGTCCGCTTCGACCGGCGATTCTTGGGCAAGGCAACGCCCCATGGCGTCACGGCTCGCGTAGACGCTCAGGCCCTCCAGCACCGAGTCGGGCCTTGCGAAGTACACGTATTCGAAGATGCAAAGGGCGCGTTTGCGAGGGGCAAGCGCCTGCTCGGCGACGATTCCCTTCTCACCGACGCCGTTGATGCGGATGACCTCGCCCGGCCGTACGTCGCGCACAAAACGGGCGCCTACGATGTCGAGACCGCAGGTTTCAGAGGCGACGACCCAACCGCCGTGCCCCGGCAGTTCACCGATGCTCAAGGGGCGGATGCCGTAGGGGTCACGGAAGGCATAGAGGGCTTGGGCTGTGATAAGCACCATAGCATACGCGCCTTCTATTAACTCCATCGTCTTGCGGATGCCCTCTCGCATGTGATGGGTTGCCCGCGTAAAATCGCCGATAAGTTTGGCCGCAACCTCGCTGTCCGTCGAGCTGCGAAACGAAATGCCCTCTTTAATGAGCCGCGCACGCAGGTGGTTGGTGTTGACGAGCGTCCCGTTGTGGGCCAAGGCGATAATCTCATCATCGATGGTGGAGAGGTGGGGCTGCGCCGCGTCCCAAGAGGAAAAACCGCCGCTCGTCGAGTAGCGCGTGTGGCCGATGGCAATATGGCCCTCAAGCGCGGCAAGGGTCGATTCCGAAAAGACTTGGGTGACAAGACCGCGGTCCTTCGTGGCCGTGATGTCATGCCCATCCGCGACGACGATTCCCGCGGACTCCTGCCCTCTATGTTGGAGGGCATGAAGGCCGAAGTAGGTCATGCGCGCGGCTTCCTCCCCCGGCGCAAAGACGCCAAAAACCGCGCATGCTTCTTCAGGATGGTCAGGACGCTCGTCAAACACCGTGCCCTTACCTTCGCCCATCTCCTTCATCGCTCCCATCGCTTTTGTCACTTTTGTCGCTTTCATCACTTTCGTTAGAGGCTTTTCGTCAGAGGTCTCTTGTCTCAACCACCGACGCCAAAATCATCGTCCGCTTCGAGTAATTCGTATCCGTACAGGTAACGAAGCAATAAAGGTTCTCGGGAATTTCGCCCTGTGCAAGTTCATTGATTACGGCGTAGTCCAGCAGCATCCCGACGTAAGAGTTGAAATCCTCGCGATTGTTGAAGGCAAAACGCCTCACCTTGTCATCCGCGTCGCACACCAGAGCGGCGTCGACCTGAAGTCGAAGGAGCCTCTCGGGTGTGGAGAGAAAAATCGTTCGGTGCGCGTCGAAGAAGTCCTGCTCGGCGTAGGCCTTAAGACGCGCGAACATGGAGCCGTTGAGAAGATTGTGGCCGTAGATGATGTTGTTCCAGTCCGTGAGAGCGGGGTTGTTTTCGCTGTCGAGGAATATGGAGCCGTTGTTGTTGGAGGTTTTATCGGCAAGATGGGTGAGGTAAAACTCGTTGTCGCTTGCTTGGACGATGGGATAGTTTATCTGGGTATCGGGAATCATAATCCAGCCAACGATGTCGGAGTTAATTGCCTTAATCGCCTCCCAGTTTACCTTGAGGTCGTCCATATTTGCATCGGGGGCAACCGCACCTTCCATATCCATCCCGGCGAGCGTCTTTATCGAACTGTAGCTTTGGTTGGCGCTCAGGGAGCCATAGAATAAAAACACAGCGATTACCAGCGCGATGACAAAAAAAACAATGCCCAGCGCAAGGCTGAGATGGAATCTTGAAGTTTTATGGGGTTCGGCTTCTACAAGGCCCGAAGTCTCGCGAAGCCCTGCTCCATCGAAGGTTTCCGGATGCGCTCGTCTGCGCGATGAGCGCGAAGAATCGGATCTTCGCGCGATTCGCGAACTCCTGTCAGTCCGAGAAGCCCTCTCACGGCCGCTCGCCTCCCTTCTCGGGGGACGAAACTCCGCCTCCGAAGGCTTCTTGTCATCATTCTTCAGATGCTTCGGAGTATACGCTGCCAAACCTCGCCTCACTTACACGCAAAAGTACAAGTGCTCCCGCCATGCTTGCGCACGCGAGAGCCTTGACGCAAATCAACGGAGAACGCTATTTCTTTTTCAGTTCGTCAAAGAAGCCCTTGGCGATGAAAGCCGCCACCACCAGAACAACTACGGCGATAACAGCTATGACGATTCCCCAAAAAACATTCTCGGGTATTTCCAACCCAAACAGCTTCTCCGCTTCCGGGGATTCCGCAAACAGTGCCAAAAAGTTCATGTCACTCCTTTGTCTCATCATTGTCTTGACGGTACCAGACCATTCTAGCACAAGCCCCGTCGTCAAGGGCCCCCATCAAGCATCCCGTCACATTCCCGTTTTGCGGTTCCCCACAGAAACTCTACGCGGTTTTATGCAGCTTCTGGTTAGAGAAGCACCGAAAATCCCCCTTCCGTCATACTCGGGCTTGTCCCGAGTATCTAGTCGAGCGATTGCGGGCTGTTACGCGTGGGCTCAATTGTCGGGCCAAGCCCCACAATGACGGGAGAGGGACGACCTTAAAAAAACAGTCGCCCCTCTCCATGCACACGAGATGGCTTCGCCATCTGCGGCTATGCCCACTCTAGTGTTTTCGGCCCAGAACACGCCACGAGCGAGATGGGTCCATCGCTACTTCCCCTATTGAGTGGGCAGTTCCCGTTAGGGTTTAAGCCACTTCAATCCTGTCGATCCAAAACTCTAAACCCGAATTGAGTGTATACCCCGTTTCGCCACAACTCGGACACCGACACGTCTTTTTACTGAAGATATCGAGCGAATAGACCCAGCCACAATCATTACAACAAACTGTATACGGCACACAATTCATCACAACTTCGGCACCTTCAGCGATGGTGCCTCGTGAAAGGTAAGCTATCAATCCTTCAAACAGATCCACCACGATATCTCTACCGTTGCCAATAGTAAGATAAATAGTACTAACCTTGCGCGCCGATGTTTCTAGAGCAGCCTTTATGACATTGTCGACGACATCCACTGCCAATGACATCTCATGCATGTTCTGTCCTCGATCCTCTCAGTTACGGTGTGCGCGCAGACGCGCGCACACCGAGATCTTATTTGCCAGCCGCAATTTCTTCCGGCTCAAAGAAAACAGCATCGATGTCCCCCGTGAAGTCACGGATGCGACCTTGGGCCATACGTATTCTGGCCAATTCCAAGGAATCCGCAAAGGCATCTTGCTGTATTTCAAAAGTCTCACTGACATCTTTTGGCACCAAGATGCGTGCTTGGGCTGGACAGGTCTTCACGCAGTGGCCGCAGCTTATACAAAACCCGTTAGAGGCCACCAGACCATCCTCTCCCGTCGAAAGTGCGCCCATGGTACAGCGCTCAACACAGGCGTAGCACTTGATACAAGCATCCTTGTCATATTCAAGAGTGTAGGCACTGATGGTTGGCATGATGTTCGGTGGCTCCGGCGACCTGTTTATCGTGGCCATGACAAGACAGCAATCGTGATGACAGGCACAGAAGGTGCCCCCGGCCATACTGCGCGGCCCCTCGAGCGCCAAGCCATGACTGATATTGTCTTTGACCTGTGCGATGGCCTCCTCGCGCGTGAGTTCGCGAGCGATGCCGATCTCAATGTAGAATTGGGCGAGTTCGCCATACGAGGTACAGGTCTCAAGAGGATGTACGTCTTCAGTGCAGCCCTCGGCACGAATGCCGAGCAGATCGCGCTTCTGGCGGCATTGGCAAGGCATAACTGAAAATACCTCATGACGCTGAAGCATTGCTTCCCAATCGTCATAAGGAAACATCTCACCTTTAACGACATCCTTTCCTATAGGAAAGAAATGCGTGACCCATCGATGAATAGAAGTGGCAAACTGTCGGCCATTCGCAAACGCAAGATCGCAATCAGCAGCAAACTTTGCAGCCTTCTCCACTTCGCCTCGAGCAACCAGAAGCAACTGGTGGTTCTCCCAATATCCGGGCAACTGAGGCGCAACAGCGTAATGCGGTATACCGCCACGGCGGATACGCCAAATAAGCGCGCGGTCTGCGAGACTGTCACATATCTCTCGGCTCTCTTTTTCGCTACGCCCAGAGACGAAGGCATAATCAGTGGCATTGAACCATTTGTTGAGAGGCATTTCAAGCTCATGAGCGGCATCTTCCTCACTCCAAATACTCATGAGCATGTCCCACTCACTCTCGCCAGCAACACCCGCACCGATGCCCATACCAATTCGGTTGATGCGATTGCGCAAGGCAAGATACACCGCCGGTACAACTTTGCCACTATTCGTCGTAAAGTCCTCGGTAACCTCCGCTTCATCAATAAGCATCGCATCGAGTTCGTCTTTGGTCAGATCTGTCACGAACTTGACAGCATCCATTTGGCCAGCAGCATTCAGGATCGCGGGATCACCCACCCGCTTGATATTGACCGCAGGGAGAGTGGCCCTGCTACCCGTAGAGCCAATACCGGTAGGCGGCACATCTGTAGAAGCAGCAGCACCCAATACTGTCTCTTCCTCTTGCTTTGTGCAGGCCACAACAGAAAACGGCCCCAAAACGCCAGCAAGTCCCACGGCGGCGCCCGCCAGAAAACTCCGCCTCGATACCTCGGGCAATCCAACATCTTCTTTCACTGAAGTCATTGTATTCTCCTTTCCTCTCGCAGCTTCCTCTCACAGCACATACCATTGAGTTGACATGCAGCACCGCAGGTTGCTATATTGCGGCCTGAAATCGTATTTAGTCTAAGTAAGCCGAGGAGCCCGCTTCAATTCTAAGAACAATCGAATCGAGAAAGGTTTACACAAATTCCAAGATCCATGAACCCCGAAGAAACGAGGACAGGAGGATTTCATGACTATCGTCCGGCCAAGCACACAGCAAATACTCTCTGACTCCTTATTTGAACTCACCAAGTCGACGCCTTACCGGAATATTACGATCAGCGATATCACGAAAAACTGCGGCCTTTCCACTCGAACCTTCTACAATTACTTCAAGGATAAGGATGAACTCACAGAATGGAGATACTTTGCCTTGAGAAAGAAGGTTTTCGAAGAAACCATCCTCAAAGGCCTTGGCTACCCTCCTTACGCCCTCGACTGTGTTCGAGGTTTTACTGAGAGGGCAAACTACATGAAGAACATCGAAGACTACATGCGCAGGCACTATTGGGTCTCGACGTTTATCCTCGACGCACATCTAAAACTTTTTATCGATTATTTTAAGAGTAAGTTCGGAGCCGAAGCTATTGACGATAGAATCATCTTCTCTTTTGAAAACTATATACTAACCGGCTGCAACATGTTATTTCAATGGCATAAAAACGGCATGATCACACCCGCCGAAACCCTTGCCACTTGGCATGTTGAAGACATGCCTCCCTGCTTAAAACCCTACCTTCTCGTCACAGCATAGGAAGCAGGAGCGCATAAGGCTGCAAAGTGTTGTTTTATAGGGATAAGGTCGGGCGCTCTTGCCTCACCGCCGTCCCTATTTCCTATTGAATGAGTGTTTCTCGTCGCTCCGCAAACCATGCGGCAAGCTCCTCCATGCCTTCCCCGGTTCGTGCGGACACGACAAATATATCCATGGCAGGATTGAGAACTCGCGCACCCTGTCTCAAGGCATCCATATCGAAGTCGGGATTGAGGGGCAAATAGTCGAGATCGGAAGAGCACACG
>JAIRTN010000109.1 GCA_031254905.1 Coriobacteriales bacterium | reverse complement strand
TCCGTCTGCCTGCTCTTTGGCCACAGCCGGTTGCCGGGCAGGCTTCTTCTTCTCCTCGCCACGGCCGCCCTTGTCCGTCCGCGCTTCCTTCTTCTTCTCCTCGCCGCCGGCTTGGGCTGCCGCCGCCCGCTGTTCTTTGCGCGCGGCCTTCTCCGCCTCAAGACGGTTCTTCTCGGCCTCTATCTGTGAGAGCAGCCCGCTAAAGCGAGGGATGACCTTCTCTTGACGCTCTTGGCGCTCATGACGCTCATGGCGCGGCGCGGGCTCAACGCTCGGGAGTGCCGCACCGGTATCATCCGGGGCCTGTTCGGGCGCTTCTTGGTCAGCTTCCTTAACAAGACGCTCCTCGCGCTCTATCCGCTCCTTCTCGCGCAAGGCCCGCTCTTGCTCAACGGCAGCCTTGCGAGCGGCTTCTTCCTCCTCGCGTGCTTTCTGTTCAACGGCGGCCTTACGGGCCTCCTCCGCGACGCGTTCGGCCTCAGCAGCAGCTGCGCGCTCGGCCATTTCGGGCGCAAGACGCTTGCGAATCCTGTCAACATAGGCGTCGTTGAGCGTGGAGGCATGGTTCTTGACCGGTACCTTCATCTGAAGCAGTCGTTCGAGGAACTCCTTGGAGTCCATCCCGAATTCCTTTGCCAGTTCATGGACGCGCATACTCGCCATATTCCAACTCCTAAACCATGTCTTTTTCACGCAAGCGTTGCTCGTAGTCGCCACGCAGACGTTCGTAATCAGCGTCCTCGAGTTTCATCCTGAGGGCCCGGTCAAGCAGATGAGCCTTCCGCGCACGCTCGAAGCATTGCGGCTCATCGCAAAGATAGGCGCCGCGCCCGGCAAGCCTGCCGGTCAAATCGCAGACGACCCTTCCCTCGGCAATCCGCACAAAACGGACAAGCTCGCGCTTATCGTCTGTCATACGACAGGCGACGCAGGAGCGCAGGGGCCGTTTATGTGGATGCTGCGACTTTGCCATCGGGCTTAATCCTTCGCGCTCGATTCGTCGGCCTCGGCAGACGGGACGGGTGGGGCTGAGGGGGCCGCGTTAGCATCCCCCTTACTCTTTTTGCGTGAGGCCCGCGCGGGTTTTTCGGTTCGCCCGCCAAGAGGCTCCTCTCCCGCTTCCGGCGCACCTCCTAACTCGTCCATCGCCTCAACAAGCACGGCGCTTTCGTGCAGGCGACAGAAGCGCGAATGGGGCTGCGCGTGGTTGCGACAGCGGATGCCGTCGGGGGAAACATACTCGCAGCGGCCGCTTTCGCCC
Organism: Coriobacteriales bacterium; assembly: GCA_031254905.1. Next base: position 2,039 of record JAIRTN010000109.1, on the reverse strand, counting down.
TCGAGGTTGGGCTCGTCGTCGTCGAAAAGTGTTGTGATGACGGCGGGCATTTCGCTCATGAGCGAGGAACTCTTGATGTCGATGTGCCAGCCGGTCAGGCGGGCGGCGAGGCGGGCGTTTTGGCCCTCTTTGCCGATGGCGAGCGAGAGTTGGTCGTCGGGGACGATGACGGTTGCGTAGTGCGTTGACTCGTCCACGATGACGTTGGTTACTTTGGCGGGCGAGAGCGCGTTGGCCACGTAGGAATTGGGGCTGTCGTCGTATTGGATGACGTCGACGCGCTCGTTGCGCAGTTCCTCGACCACCATGCGCACCCGCGAGCCCTTTGGCCCAACGCAGGCGCCGACCGGGTCGAGGTTGCTCTCGCGCGAGGACACGGCGATTTTTGAGCGCGCGCCCGCCTCGCGCGCGACAGAGCGGATTTCGACGATGCCGTCATATATCTCGGGCACCTCTATTTCAAAAAGGCGGCGGATAAGGTCGGGGTGGGTGCGACTCACAACGATGGAGGGGCGCGTGTTCTCGCTGCGCATGTTCGACTCGAGGATGTTAGGGTCGCGCACCTCGATGATGAGGGATTTGATGCGCTGGTTGTGGTGATAGCGCTCGTTTGCCGGCTTCTCGTTGCGCTCGCCCGGGTAGCGTTTTACGTCGAAGTGCGGCAACTCGGCCTCTACGCCGTCGCGGATTTTGATGATGGTGAAGTCCGGCGTGGACTGCAGCACCGTACCGGTGACGAGTTCGCCCTTGCGGTCTGAGTACTCCGCGAAGATGGCTTGGCGCCCGGCGTCGCGCACGATGGAGAGGATGACGTTTTTGGCGTTTTGCGCCGCGATGCGGCTGACGTCGCGCGGTGTGACGTCGCGCTCCTCAAACTGCGCGTACTCGCCGGTTTCCTCGTCGGGCTCGCCGACGGGGACCATTTCGTAGACGTAGATGTTGCCTGTTTCGCGGTTGATGGTGACACGCGCGTCCCATTCGAGTTTGAGGATGTTCTCGTAACTCTTGGCAAGCGACTGCTCCAAGCGTTCAAGCAGGTATATCTCGTCGATATTCTTTTCGGCTGCGAGCGCTTCCAGTGCGGCCATTAACTCAGATGACATCGTTAGTCCTTTCGTAACTCGTCATGTGGTACCCTCATGGTTTGTAGAAGTCTTTGCTAAGTCGTTGCTGGGGCCTTCGTTGGGGTCTTTGTTGAAATCTTTATTGAGGTCTTTGCTAAAATCGACGCGCCCCTTCAGTCGCGCCTTTTTTATCATGCTGTGCGGTATGCGGCGGGTTTCTCCGTCCACGGTAAGAAGGACAGTGTCGTTTTCAACGCCCGCCAAAACACCCGTCCAAGCACCGCGTCCGTCGATGGGTTCGGTGTTGAGTTTTGCTTCCTCGTTGGTAAAACGCGCAAAATGCTCAAGGGTGCGCAGCGGCCTGTCGATGCCGGGAGAGGAGACTTCGAGGGTATAGGAGCCGGTAAAGGGCTCGTTTTCCTCAATAATCGCGTCTATCCACGGGTTGGCAGAGGCCAAATCGTCAATGCCGAATCCGCCCTCCTTGTCGAGAAGCACGCGAATGACGCGCGCGCGCCCGGCGCCGACAAGTTCGACGTCGACAAGTTCGAAGCCATGCTGCGCCGCCGCCGCCTCTAAAGCGGCTAACAGTTTGCGCTGTCTCTCGCCTCTCACTTCTCCGCCATCCTAACAAAAGAAAGCGGGACAAAGCCCACTTCCTCACCGACATGAACCATCGCTGTTGAACCGCAACAAAACCTGTGTTTGTCCCTTCGGAAAAACACAGTAAGATTTATACCATAAAACCCCGCCCCTGACCAGCCCCCTCTCTCACGAGTACCATTAAATTCCCCTATTCCCCTATTGCTCAATTGAAATCTGCAATACAAATCTGAAATCGCCATTGCAAAGAAAGGTTGCACTGAGTCCTTCAGTGGCATCCGCCTCCAATCCGCTACCATTTGACATGAGGTCGGCGGGCGCGGAAAGGAGGCAAAGATGCCGACCAAAAACAACAAATCAAAGAGTACACCA
>JAIRTN010000059.1 GCA_031254905.1 Coriobacteriales bacterium | reverse complement strand
CCTCCGCATAAGGACGTTCCGATGCCATCCGCACGACTAGATTTCTCACATTCGTTCGAAATGACACCCGGACCTAGGAGCGTGAAGGCGCCATGCGGATGGTATGGCCGCACGAGGGTGCAACGAGCCAACCGCGGTGGGAGCGGCCGGTTATAGCGTCACGGCTAGGAGGAGACAAAAGGATGTTTATCTGTCTTGCATACTCTCATTAAGAAACCGGTATTCCCGTAATCGACGATAGAAAGTAGCCTCGCTCATCTTGCATAACTCAAGAACTGCTGCCATGTTCAAATCCCCCAACTCCCATCGGCTGACGATGCTTGCAAAGTCATCAGGAACAGGCTTTTCCGGGCGACCAAACCTCACTCCGCGCAGTTTAGCTGCGATTATCCCTTCTGCCTGACGCTTTTTAATCGATTCACGCTCGTTTTCGGCAACAAAAGACAGTATCTGCAACACCAAATCGGCAATAAAGGTACCCATGAGGTCTTTGCCGTTGCGGGTGTCGAGCAAAGGCATGTCGATTACCACGAGGTCTATACCGATTTCTTTCGTGAGCAACCGCCATTGGTTTTGTATCTCGCTGTAGTTGCGTCCCAGACGGTCAATGCTTTTAACATAGAGCAGGTCGCCTGATTGCAGTTTTGCTACAAGCGAACAATAGGCCGGACGCGCAAAGTCTTTGCCAGACTGCTTGTCGATGAAGATGTCATTTGGCGAAATACCAATATCGTGTATGGCAATCATCTGCCTATCTTCATATTGGTCAGCACTGGATACGCGCACATAGCCATAGGTAGTCATAAAACACCTCCTTTTTGTCTGCGGGTTGAGGCCGTGGGACTAGATTGCCGGAACAAGTCCGGCAATGACGGGATAAGGGATAAAGGAATGACCCGGGTTGATGCCGTGGGGCTAGATTTCTCTCTACGCCTTCGGCTCCGTTCGAAATGACAACCTGAGAGATACTCGCAGGTCAAACCGTCATTTCGAGCAACGCGAGAAATCTAGTCGTGCGGATGGCATCTGAACATCTCTTATGCGGAAGTGTGCGGCGCAAGAGGGTGCAACGAGCAAACCGCAGCCGGAGCGCCGCGTTTTTCTTCCCCTCCCCTTCCCTCGCAGACCCTCTTTCGTTATGTTTGGGTTTTTGACCCGGGTTGAGGCCGTGGGACTAGATTTCTCTCTACGCCTTCGGATTCGGTCGAAAGAAGGCCTGTCAAGGCACGCTTCGCTCTTTGGCCTTGACTGGCCTTGTTAGCGCGATAAAAAGAGCATATCGCGCTAATGACAACCTGAGAGATACTCGCAGGTCTGCTCTCTACCTGTATTCTACCTTAAAATCTGCAAGGCGAGAAAGGGCGAGGGGGAGGGTTTCGAGGAGGTCCTCGGCGCAGACGGCGCGTCTGCCGAGACGTTCTTCGGCGAGTTGCCCTGCCCTGCCGTGTAGTTCAACTCCGAGCAGAGCCGCCTCAAAGGGCGCGATGCTCTGCGCGATAAAGGAGCCGATGACGCCGGCTAGCACATCGCCCGTTCCCGCCTTGGCGAGCGCTGGCGTGCCTGCTGTTGAACGATGCGCGCGCGTGGTGGAAACGATATGTGTTTCGGGGCCTTTGGCAACGACGATGGCCTGCAGCGCTTCCGCAAGCTGTTGGGGGTTGCTGGTACCCGTCGCTTCGTACAGCCGCGCCAACTCCCCCGCGTGAGGCGTGAGAAGTAGGGCGCGATTGGAGGTGACAGGGCGAAAGCCCTGTTGCGCCAAGGCGCTGAGAATGTTGAGCGCGTCGGCATCAAGGAGGAGAGGAACGCCTGTCTCGCGCAGTATCGTTTGGACAAAAGCGCTGGTAGAAGGCGTAACGGTTAGCCCCGGGCCAAGCACGATGGCGTCGAGATGGCCTGTATGCGCGCCTATGACCTCCCAAGCGTCAGCCGCAAACACACCGTTGGCCGCGGGAGCCGCAAGCACGGGTATCGAGAGAAGGTGCGTTTGGGCGACCATGACGACGGGTTCGGGTATCGCAAGCGTCACATAGCCGGCTCCGGCGCGAGCGGCTGCCTTTGCCGCGAGTATCGCCGCCCCCGGGAAGCGCGCGGAACCAGCGCAGACAAGCAGGCTGCCTCGTGTGTATTTATGGGCATCGAGGGGAATGGGCGAGAGCAAGCTCCCCAGATTTTGGCTAGGAGGTGCTTGGGGAATCTGCATCTTTCTCACCGGTTTCGTCCAGCGCGCGGATGCGCTCATCCATGTCGTCAAGCAGCGCACGCATCTCCTTGAACTGGCGGGCAAGTTCGGTTTTTTGGTCGACTTTCTCGTCTTTTCGAGGGCGGTCCTGCTCCCTGATGGCAACCGCGGAGGCAACGCCTACCGCGTGTGTGTAGGATAGCGATAGCTGCATTTCGACAACGCCTTGAGCCTCCGCGAGTTTTTGCGCGTTGCCCCGCAGTATCGGCACCGGCCTCCCGTATCGGTCGTGGTCAACTTCCACATCCGTAAAGGCCATGCCCGCAAACCCTGTGCCGAGCGCCTTTAGTACCGCCTCTTTGGCGGCAAAGAACAGTGCGTAATGTGTGGCTGGGCGAGCCTTGGCCTGCGCATAGAGGCGCTCCTTCTCCGAGAACACACGCTCTTTTATACGAGGAGTGCGCTCGAGGGCGCGTTCCATGCGTCCAATTTCGATGATGTCTACGCCGAGGCCAGCGACGGGCGCGGCCTCAACTTCGACAACGGGCGGGGCTTCGATGTATGTCTCTTGGTTATTCAACAGTCACCGACTTTGCGAGATTGCGAGGTTGGTCAACATCGCAGCCGCGGGCGAGGGCGATGAAGCGAGCGAATAGCTGCAAGGGCACACTCGCCGTTATCGGCGAAAGACATTCGCGGGTGGGCGGAATGGAGATGACGTAATCGACGAGCTCCTTGATGCGCTCATCGCCTTCGGTGGCGACGGCGACGACCTTGGCGCCGCGGGCCTTCATTTCCTCGATGTTGGCGAGCATTTTGTCGCGCGTGAGGCTTTGGGTGGCAACGGCGATGACGGGGGTGGCGACTTCGGGGTCGATGAGCGCGATGGTTCCGTGCTTGATTTCTCCGGCGGAGACAGCTTCCGCGTGCAGATAGCTGATTTCTTTGAGTTTAAGCGCCCCTTCGTTGCAGATGGTGGCGCCCACTCCCCTGCCGATGAACAGCGCGGTTGTCGCGTTGAAGCAGGCGTTTGCCGCCTGCTCTATCGCCGTGGTGTCTTTTAAGATGTGTTCGATTTGGTTTGGCAACTGCTTCATTTCGTCGTATATCTCCTGCACCTGCGGCCCCGTGAGCAGCATGCGCTCTTGAGCGAGATAGAGGCCGAGTAGGGTCAGCAGCGCCACCTGCGCGAGAAAAGACTTCGTGGCGGCTACCGCAATTTCGATGTTCGCCTTGATGTTGAGGATGGTTTGCGCCTCGTGGGTGATGCGCGAGCCCATCACATTGGTGAGCGCGATTACGTGTGCGCCCGCCCGGCGCGCGAGGCGCACCGCCTCTAGGGTGTCGGCTGTCTCGCCGGATTGGGTGATGGCGATGACGAGCGTGTTTGAGGAGATGATGGGGTTGCCGTACCTGAATTCTGAGGCCACCTCCACCTCCACCGGAATGCGCGCCCAGTTTTCGATGAGGTCCTTGCCGATGAGGCCGGCGTGATAAGACGTGCCACAGCCGACGATGCAGATGCGGTCGATGTTGGCGAGTTCTTCGTCGGTTAGGGGCAACTCGTGGAAGCATATCGTGCGCGTCTTGCCGTCGAAGCGATTGGCGATGGTGTCGCGGATGACGCGGGGCTGCTCGTATATCTCCTTGAGCATGAAATCGGGATACCCGCCCTTCTCCGCCTGCTCCAAACTCCACTCCACATGATAGGTCCTCGGTGTGAAGGGCTCTCCCGCGGGGTCGAAGTACTCGACTTCCCCGTTGTTGTGGAGCACGGCGATGTCGCGGTCGCGGATGTATACGATGTCGCGGGTCATCTCGATGAGGGCCGGGGTGTCGGAGGCGGCAACCGCGCCCCCCTCGTAGCTTCCGATGACGAGAGGCGAATCGTTGCGGGTGACAACGATGGTGTTGGGGTGGTCGGCGTGAAGGATAGCCAACGCGAAGGAGCCGGAGAGTTGGGCAACAGTGGCGCGCACAGCCTGTGCGAAATGCCCGTTTGCCTCCCTATAATTCTCCTCTACAAGATGGGCAACCACCTCGGTGTCGGTCTGCGAGGCGAAGTGGTGCCCCTTGGCAATGAGGTCGGATTTGAGGTTGGCGTAGTTTTCTATGATGCCGTTGTGCGCGACGGCGATTTTGCCGCTGCAGTCGCTGTGGGGATGCGCGTTTTGCTCGCTTGGGACACCGTGAGTTGCCCAGCGAGTGTGGCCAATTCCGCAGGTACCAGTGATAGTTTTGCTTTGGAGGGCCTCCGTTAGCTCGGCCACCTTGCCCTTGCGGCGCACGACCTTGAGGGTGTTTGTTTGCGGCTGCACGATGGCGATGCCCGCGCTGTCATAGCCTCGATATTCGAGCCGCCTGAGGCCGTTGAGCAGAAAAGGGGTTGCTTCCGTTGTTCCCGAAAACGCAACTATCCCACACATGGATTCTCTCCTTATCGACAGGGTAAAGCCAGCGGCCATGCGCGCGGCATAGGTAACGGTTGTATCGCTACTATTGTACCTCTGTAGCGGCGATGAGGGGAATTAGGGGACGGTGGGCTGCGTAAGGGTGGTGGGGGTGGTGGGCTGCGTGGGGGTGGCGTTGGTCGGCGTGGGGATGGGGAGTTCTTGTTTTATCAGGTCTGCGAGAAGTTGCGCCTCGTTGCGGGCCTGCTGTTCGTCGAGGGCTTCGACCATGACGCGGATGAGCGGCTCGGTGCCTGAGGGGCGGACGAGAACGCGTCCTTGCTCGCCGAGACGCTTCTGCGCTTGGCGGATGGCCTCGGTGATGACGCTCGACGAGGTGAAGGCCGCCTTGTCGACGACCTTGATGTTTGTGAGGATTTGCGGGTAGCGCGTCATTACTTGCGCGAGGCGCCCGAGGGGCAGGCCTGAGCGTTTGAGGGCCGCGAGCAGGCACAGGGCTGAAACGAGGCCGTCGCCCGTGCTGTTGTATTCCAGATGGATGATGTGGCCGGACTGCTCCCCGCCGAGGGCGAAACCGCCCTCGCGCATGGCGGCAAGGACGTTGCTGTCCCCGACGGCGGTTTGGATGACTTCGATGCCGTTGTCGCGCATGGCGGTGACGAAGCCGAGGTTGCACAACACGGTTGAGACAACCGGGTTGTGTGTGAGCCGCCCCTGCCGCTTGAGGTCAAGGGCGCAGATTGCCTCTATGAAGTCGCCGTCGATTTCGTTGCCGGCCTCGTCGATGGCCAGCACGCGGTCCGCGTCGCCGTCGTGAGCGATGCCGAGGGCCGCGCCTGTCTCGATGACACATGCCTTAAGCTGCTCGAGGTTGGTCGAGCCGCAGTTGACGTTGATGTTGTTGCCGTCGAAATCCGTGTTGATTGCCGTGACCTTTGCGCCGAGTTGCCGCAGGGC
>JAIRTN010000022.1 GCA_031254905.1 Coriobacteriales bacterium | reverse complement strand
GCCGGGTTTTACCCAGTTGCGTTGTTTTCAAGAGCAACACATCATCTTGGTGGATGGCTCACTTTGGACCTCTACCGGCGGGCCTTTGCTGATGAACCGCATAATCGACGCCGTTGAGGAGGCGCTGCTGTAGGCGGCGCGCAGGGCCGAGGCGCGGGAACAGCGCGCAGGGACGGCGCACCAGAACCAGCGTGCAAAAACGGCACACAGGAACGACGACAAAAGTTCAGGAGGACTGACGATGAACAGAAAATACCGGGAGCAAAAGCTGATACGGGCCGGGCTGCTGAGAGCCCTCATACTCATGCTCGTGCTTGCCTGTTTGCAGATGCTTTATACAAATACGGCGATGGCGCTTCCGGAGGACGGGGCAAGCCCGGACACGCCGGGTACCTTCGCCGAGGTCTATCCCAAGGAGGTCCAGCCGGGTGCGGTCGTCTCGTTTTCGGTTTCTGGGTATCCGGCAGGCGAGATACTCAACATCAAGGTGGATGACGGCTTGGGCTACAGCGACCATACTCAGGCAGGAACCGGCGTCATCCACACGCAGGTCATAGGAGCCTCCGGTTCGACGTCGGGTACCTTCAGGCTGCCGGGCGATTTGTCCGAAGGCTGGCATTGGCTGCGCTTCTTGGCTTCCGAGCAGGTTGAGGGTAAGGGCGTGCTGGGTTACACCAACGGCGCGGGAAGCCCCACCAATACCGCGCACCCCACCGCCTTCTTGGTTGTAGGAGTGAGTTTAGGCGGTGCCGGTGCCGAAGAAAGCGTTGTGCAGGGCACCTCTCCCGGTTCGACCACCACCAACAACTATGGCGATACCACGGGCGGCAACACCACAGGCGGCAATGGAGCCGCTAATCAGGGTGCCGCGGGCGGAGGAAACACCGTCTTGAGCGAGGAGGAGGCCGCTGCCGCCGCCGAAAGTGCCTTGCTCGCGAGTGGCAACGGGGAGGGCACCGACCGAAAGCCCACAGAAACAAACGCGCCAACCGGCTCCGGCTCCGGAACCACCACTACAGCAAGCACCACCGCCACAAACACCACAAACGCGCTCGGCGCAAATCAGGATGTCATCAGCGTTTTGGACATCCCTCTGCCGGGCCTCATAGTCTTTGGCATCGCCTTGCTCGGCGGCTTCGCCCTCCTGCTCATTGCCGCCTTCAAGCGCCCCAAGCCTGTCGCAACAAGCGGCATCGACGCCGCCAACAGTGTGGGCGACGGTCGCTCCTTTGGCGCTGGCATCGGCGTCGGTCTCGACTTCAATGCAGATATCGATGTCGTCGAGCCCTAAGCCCCAAATGCCCCAAATGCCCCAAACTCCCACCGCGCCCGGCCCGGCGCCCTCAACCGCGCCCACCGCCGCAGCGCCCACCACCACCACGCCGCCCCCCGCCACGCGCCACGCAACCCCCCTCCGCCGCAGTGCGCGCCTCCGCTGGCTGGCGCTTCTCGCCGGCTGCGCCATCCTCGCCGTCGCCGTCATCCTCAGCCTCTCCTTCGGCTCCAAAACCATCGCCCTCGACACAACGTGGACCTTGCTCCTTACGCCCGACGCCTCGGCGGAAAGCACGGTCCTGCACGAGCTTCGAGTGCCGCGCACCCTCATGGCGCTCATCGTCGGCGCGGCTCTAGGGCTGGCCGGCGCGCTGATGCAGTCCCTCACGCGCAACCCTCTGGCCGACCCCGGCATCCTCGGCATCAACGCCGGGGCCAGCTTGGCGGTCGTACTCTCGGTTGCCGTCATCGGCATCAGTTCGATATTCGTCTACCTCTGGTTCGCCTTCCTCGGCGCCGCGGCCGCCTCCGTTGCCGTCTATCTGCTCGGGGCAAGCGGCCAAAATCAGGCCTCTCCCGCGCGTCTGGCCTTGGCGGGGGTGGCCATAAGCGCCGCGCTTCAAGCCCTCACCGAGGCCGTAGTCCTCAGCGACCAAGCCGTCTTCAACGAGTTTCGCCTCTGGGTAGCCGGGTCGCTGGAAGGCCGGTCATACGACATCCTTCTCACCATTATGCCCTTCATCATTTTAGGCGCCTTGCTCGCCATGGCACTCGCACCTTCGCTCAACGCCTTGGCGCTGGGCACCGAAAAAGGCCGTTCGCTGGGCGTCAACGTCAGGCGCACGCAGGTACTGACGATGGCTGCCGTCACGCTGCTCTGCGGCGCGGCTACCTCCGCAATTGGCCCCGTGGGCTTCGTCGGGCTGGCCGTGCCCTTCCTCGCGCGCGGCCTCGTGGGCACCGACCAACGCTGGGTCAGCGCCCTCAGCCTCATCCTCGGCGCGTCGTGGCTCCTGCTCGCCGACGTCATCGCCCGCACCGTGGTGCGCCCCGAGGAAGTCCAAGTGGGCATCGTTGCTGCCCTTTTGGGTGCGCCGTTTTTTGTGGCGATGGTCAGACGTCGGAAGATTGCGGCATTATGATGAGAATGGGGAGAAGTGCGGCACGCAATGCGACACAAGCCGGCTTGCGAGCCCGCCCACAAAACGTCCCCCGTCAAGGCAGGGGCTATGCCGTTTTGCGCTTGGGAGGGTTCAGCCTGCGCTTTGAGAAGCGCGGGTTTGTCGTCTACCTCTGTTTGCTGGTTGCAATTGTGGGGGTTGGTTTGGCCTCTTTGCTCATCGGCGACTATGACATTAGTCCATCTCAGGTGCTGGCCTCCTTTGTGGGCGGCGCGGATGACAGGCTTGCAGCGTACTTCGTTATCGAGATTCGCCTGCCGCGGATAGTCGCGGGGCTTCTCTGCGGCGCGGCGCTCGGCCTTTCCGGCGCCATCTTCCAGACCTTGAGCGGAAACCCGCTGGGAAGCCCGGACATCATCGGTTTTACCAAGGGGGCGGCCACAGGGGCGCTTGTAATCATCGTCTTGTTTGCGGGTTCCACGCTGATGGTTGCCTTGGGGGCCGTTGTCGGCGGGCTCATTACCGCGGTGCTTGTCTATGGACTTTCTTGGAACAGGGGCGCGCCCGGTTATCGGCTGGTCCTCGTCGGCATCGGCGTGGGTGCCACGCTTGGCGCGCTGAACGCCCTGCTGGTGGTGAAGGCCCCTCTCGCCACGGCCCAGACGGCGGTTCATTGGCTGGCGGGCTCGCTGAACGCGTCGTTGTGGTACGAGGTCGCGAATACGGCAGCCCTGCTTCTTATCCCTCTACTCATTGTCTTTTTTCAGTGCCGCAGTTTGGGATTGCTTGCCTATGGCGATGCCGTTGCTACCGGGCTTGGCGCGCGAACGGAAAGCAGCAGGCGCGTCTTGATGTTCTCGGGCGTTCTTTTGATGGCCGCGGCAACCGCGCTGGCCGGCCCGATTTCATTTGTGGCCCTTGTTGCCCCTCATCTTGTTAAGCGCCTGACGAACAGCGCCGGCACCGCGCTTGTCGGCGCGGCTTTGATGGGGGCCTTTCTTGTAATCTTGAGCGACCTTATTGCCCGGCGCGTCTTTGCTCCTGACGAGTTGGCGGTGGGTGTTGTCACCGGCTCGCTGGGAGGTATCTACCTTGTGGCGCTGTTGGCCTTGGAATGGCGGAGGCGCAGGCGATGAGCAGGGTTGAGCCGTTGCCGCCAAGGCTGTGTGCCGAGGGCCTGCGCGTCGCCTACGGGAGCGAGGGCGACGTGTTGCGCGGCGTGAGTTTGAGCGTCCCCGAGAGGGGTTTTACGGTGATTATCGGCCCGAATGCCTGTGGCAAGTCCACGCTGCTCAAGTGTTTGGTGCGGATGCTGCCTTTGCGCGAGGGGCGAGTTACGCTGGATGGCCGCGACATCCGCGGACTCAGGCCCAAGGAGGTGGCCAAGCACATCGGGCTTTTGCCGCAAAGCCCCCACGCGCCCGACGGCATTACGGCCTTTGACCTCGTGGCCCGCGGCCGTTATCCCCATCAAAGCCTGCTGCGTCAATGGTCAACCGCCGACGAACAGGCCGTCTGGCGGGCCTTGGCCGACGCGCACGTTGAGACCCTTGCCGACCGCACGCTCGACGAACTTTCCGGCGGGCAGCGCCAGCGGGTTTGGATAGCGATGGCGCTGGCACAGGAGACACCCATTTTGCTGCTCGACGAGCCGACCACCTACCTCGACATCGCCCATCAGATAGAGGTGCTCGACTTGGCGCACACCCTGTATCGTCAGGGGCGCACCGTAGTTGCCGTTCTCCACGACCTCAACCTCGCCTTTCGCTATGCCACAAACCTCGTGGTGATGCGCGAGGGCCTCGTTTTGGCCGAGGGCGCGCCGCGCGAGGTGGTGACGAGCAGGCTTATTGAGGAGGCTTTTGGGCTGGCAAACATCATCATCAGCGACCCGGTGAGCGAAACGCCGCTTGTTGTGCCCCGCAAGGACAGCCTCCGCGAGGGCTGAGGGCGCGGGGCGGGGTGCGTCGGGGCGGGGCGGGGCGGAGCGCAGGGTGCTGCAGAGGGCTGGCGGGGTGGGGTGCGCATAGCTGGCAGCCATGAGGTCAGGGGTTCGATCCCACTAGGCTTCATCAAACCCACGTATAAAAAGCCTTCTGATGGAAGCTTTTGTTTGTATTGGAACGGTAGGGAACTCTTTCTTCTGGGATTCTTGAGAAGGAAAAGGGCGAATTGTTACGCTATTTACGGGGCACCTGTTGTACAATACAAATATTAGGGTTGGCCGTGAGGCCCGGACCCTCCGAAGGCGGGAGAAGTCTCCCGCCATTCTCTTATCCGGGGTGAACCAACTGTATGAGCGCTCTTTCGATATTCGTTGACGAAGCCTCGAACTTCGGCCCATACGAGCGGCACAACTCGTATTATGTGCTCACACTGGTATTTCATGATCAGGCGATTTCGATCCATAGAAATATCGCTAAGCTGAATGAAACGCTGGTAAGCACCTTGCATGTCAGCGGAAAAGCAATTCATACGGGACCCATGATCAGGCAAAATGATGACTACTCCAACCAAAGCATTGATGAGCGTCGCAAACAGTTCTTCAAGCTATTGGCTTTTCTGCGCAACAGCGATGTCTCCTACAAGTCGTTTACCTTTCCCAAGAAAGAGTACGACTCTATGCAGCTTATAGGGAGGATGTCGCGAGAACTATCCTTGTTTATCCAGACGAATATGACGTTCTTCCAATCTTTCGAACAGGTAAATGTTTACTATGACGGCGGACAGACTCAAGTAACTCAGGTGCTGACATCCGTGTTCAATGCCCTGCTGTTTGATGTTGATTTTAGAAAGGTTATTCCTTCAGAATACTATCTTTTCCAAGTGGCTGACCTTATCTGCACTATCGAGCTACTGGCCATCAAGCGTGATAATAAGCTGCTGACCAAAAGTGATACGCACTTCTTCTATAGACCGCAGGAGTTGAAACGGATTATCAAAGAAGTCAGGGTCAAAGCCTACGATCCATCATCGTAACTATCTCTGCTTGCATAGCGAGATGAACAGATGAGCAACTGTGCAAATTGCTATACCGAGTTGGCAGAGTGGCTGGATGTGATTAAGTACCTACGAAGCTTTAGGCGGCAAGACTCAGCATACCATAGCTTCCCAAGAACCCAAGATACGTCCAAAACAAGCTGATTGGATTATACTGGGCGTGGTTAGTATTAGCGAGGAGGCATAATGACAGAGAATCAACATCAAAACAGATTTCCTGATTTAAACTATCGCGCCTTTCTACCCTTCATTAATATGGATGACACCGAGTATGATAAGGCTCTGGACTTTGCCTTCAATGAGGGCTCCAGAATATATAACATAGCCATCACTGGCCCGTATGGGGCAGGGAAATCGAGCGTTTTTGATAGCTATTTGAAAAAACGCGGACGCTCTGACAACGATATGATACGTATATCCCTTGTCAAGTCACACTTAGATGAAAACACCGATGATAAACCCGAGACAAAACCGCTTTTAAAAGGCAATCTTGAGGCAGAGATAATCAGCCAACTCGTGGCACAACTTGACCCAAACAAAATTCCCTCAAGTGGCTTCAAACGTATTGATGCGCTTTCGGGGAGCAAAAGGAAGTGCGCTCTGATTTGTACAGGATTCCTGTTGGCCGCTGTTGCCATTTTGATTTTCTTGTCGTTGGAAACATTTTGTGAGGTCTCACCTCTGGCGTGGACAGGATCGCTTGCCGTTGTTATTCTACTATGCACTTTACTACTTTACAGGGCCGTCAAAGTTTTAGTTAACAAGTCTACTCTCATGAAACTGCTGAAAAGAATTAAGCTGTTCAATGCGGAAATAGAGCTTTTCGAGGCTGGCGGCACCTCTATCAATAAGTACCTTGACGAAGTGTTGTACATGCTTAAAGCATCGGAGAAGGACATCGTTGTTTTCGAAGATTTAGACAGATATAACAATCCGAACATCTACAGCACATTGCGGAACCTTTGCTTTCTCTTAAATGAGCAGTTTCGGTTACAAGCAGAAAGCGGCAAAGAAAGCGGTGCCCGGAGGCGTATGGAAGTCACCGGAAGACGGGTTGTTCGGTTTGTCTATATGACAAGGGATGATCTTTTCAGCCAGGGGGATAGAACGAAATACTTTGATTTCATAATCCCCATCGTTCCCGTTCTTGATGGTTCGAATACCACATCTTGACAAATACCCAGAAGTCAAAAGTCTTGTCAAGCAGTCCGGAGCCTTCATCGACGATGCGAGGACATTATACGGTATCATCAACGAGTTTAGAATATATAGCGGCATCCTCCAAAGCCGTTTGGCCTTGCCCCAACAAAAGATTCTCGCGATTGTAATCTATAAGAATCTCTTCCCCAAGGATTTCGCACTGTTGCAATACGGTCGTGGTTTTTTGGGAAGCATGTTGAACAGCGCGGATCATCTCAAGGGAATCCATGAGACTACAATCCGAAAACGAATAGGTGAAATCGATGCCGAAATTAAAGAATTGAAAGAACTGTTAATAACGGAGCTTAAAGTCCTTGATGGCGCATTTGTGGATATTCCGCCTGAAGGGCATCGCAATAATAACAGCCTCGGGCGGTCTGGCTTTGAATACATTTCATCCGTACAGGCAGGTAAAGAGCAAAATAGTTCGTATCAGGCAATTTCTTATGAGGACATCAAAAAGGAGCTAAGAAAAAAGAATGGGTACGCTAGAAGGGAGCAGCAAATCAAAGGGTTGAGTTCGGATAGGATTTCTCGTCTCGAAAAGGAAAAGACTGAAGAACTCGAACGGATTGAAAAGTCTCACTCGAAAAGTATCGCCCAGATACTTGCTGAAGCTCCTGACTGCTATGACGAACTTGTCTCGCATATCGAAAAGGAAGGTGAGTATAAGCTTGATGTATGCGAGTCTATTAAATCGACGAGAAAAGAGCCTCTGATTCGAATCTTCTTAGAG
>JAIRTN010000003.1 GCA_031254905.1 Coriobacteriales bacterium | reverse complement strand
ATCACTTTCCCCAACCGTCGCATAGATGGCGCTCGTAAACGCCGGCGTCGAGCCGCAGCACGAGCCGATGAACTGCGCCCCCGCCCGCCTAAAGGCCACGGCGGCATCCGCAAAGTCATTGGCGGTGCCCGTGTAGTAGGCCCTAAAGGAGGCATCAAGCTGGGGTAGACCGGCGTTGGGCTGGACGATGAGGGGCAGGCCCGTTGCCTGTGCCATGCGCTCAAGCAAAGGAAGAAGCTGCTCCGGCCCAAGCCCGCAGTTCATGCCGATAACGGAGGCCCCCGCGGCCTCAAGTATCACGGCGGCCGTCGCGGGGTCGGTTCCGCTCAGTTCCATGTGGCCCGTCGCGTCAAAGGTACAGGAGACAAAAACGGGCAAATCGCAGACCGAACGCGCCGCGAGCAGCGCACAGCGCGCGTCGGCAATGTCGGCCATAGTCTCAATGAGAATGGCATCGGGGCCCTCGGAGGCAAGCGCGCTTATCTGCTCGGCATACTGCTCAAAAACCTCGTCAAAGGTCGCGCGCCCCAGCGGCTCAAGCAGCAATCCACAAGGCCCCACATCCGCAAGCACATGGTCCGGGCGGGCAGTCTTCGCAAGCCGCACGGCGGCGCGGTTGAGGTCCTCAACTCGCTCCTCCAACCCATATTCCGCCAGCTTCGCGCGCGTTCCACCAAAAGAATTCGTCGTCAGCGCATGGGCCCCCGCAAGCCGATACCGCTCATGGATGCTCAAAATTGTCTCCGGGTCTAGCACATTAAGCAGCATGGCACACTCGTCAGAAGAAATCCCTTCACGCTGCAGCATGGTTCCCATCGCCCCATCAACCACAACAACGTCCCTATCAAATCGAAGCCTTATGTCTGCCATATCTTCCTCCTGAAACAAGCGTTCCTGCGTATCCTACATATCCCGCGCACCCTCATCCGGCGTATCCTCTATATCCCGCGCACCCCGTGCGCCCTCATCCTACACATCGCGTGCATTCCGCGCATCCTCTACATCCTGTGCGGGCGAGCCTCGCCCCTCGTGCGCCCGTTCGCCTCCCTATTACCATATCACACCCCCGCCGCATGGTATACTGTTATGTCATGCAGCCCGGCTCCTATGTCGGGCCGATGGTTTGTGGAGGTATGCTTATGACTAAGACAAGCAAAACGGTTGCCGGTGGGCTGATTATCGCTGATGAAGTGATAGCCGAGCTTGCCGGTTACGCGGCGCTTGAAAGCTACGGCGTTGTTGGCATGGCGGCACCGAGTGTGCAAGACGGCATTGCCAAGCTGTTGCCGATGCGCCGACTTCAGCGCGGCATTCTTTTGAGGTTTGATGACGAAGGGGCGACCGTCGAACTCCATGTGGTCATCGAGAACGGTACAAACCTTTCGGCGGTGTCGCAAAACCTTGCCGACAGTGTTCGCTACGTGCTTGAACACTATGCTCAAATCAAGGTTGCGGATGTGCTGGTTCATGTAGAGGGTATCCACGTTGCGAAGCAAAGCTAACAAGTGCGCAGCAATGCGCCCAGCAAAGTGCGCAGCAATGCGCCCAGCAAAATGCTCAGGAGGAGCGCTGTGAAAATCACCACGACCCCCGCGGATTTCATCGCCCATATCGCCGCCGCCGTCAAGGCACTTACGGAGCATCGCGACGAGGTTAACCGCCTCAACGTCTTTCCTGTTCCCGACGGCGACACCGGAACCAACATGTCACTCACGATGGAGGCGGTGCTTGGGGAGTTGCTCGCCCTGCCGCCGACCATGACCTCCGCCGACGTCCGCAAAGCCATAACGCATGGCTCGCTCATGGGCGCGCGCGGCAACTCGGGCGTCATCACCTCGCAGATACTGCGCGGCCTGTGCGACGGTGCCGGCGAGACAGAAACCTTCGACGTGGCAACGGTGGCCACGGCGCTCGACAGGGCGGTCGAGGTGGCCTTCAGCGCGGTCAGAAAACCCGTCGAGGGCACGATGCTCACCGTCCTGCGCGACGTCGCCACCGCGGCCCGCGCCCAACTTGAGGCCGACGTGCTGCTCAAAGACATGCTGCCGGCCCTCAAAACGGCGGCCTACGACTCGGTCCGCAACACGCCGGAACTCCTGCCCATCCTCAAAGAA
Source organism: Coriobacteriales bacterium (assembly GCA_031254905.1). The sequence continues at coordinate 3,098 of JAIRTN010000003.1, read as the reverse complement.
AACGGCGTCGTCGACGCGGGCGGCTTCGGCCTTGCCCTGCTCATCGACGGCTTTGTCTCCTCAATGACCGGCGAGGCCAGCGTCGAACTCGGCCAAACCTTCCTCCCCTCGGCGGTTGCGCGCGTCGCCATCGAGCAAATCGACGACTGGGAGGGCAGCGAGTACCTCTACTGCACGGAATTCCTCTTTACGAGCGAAACCATCGACGTCAGCACGGCCCAAGACTTCCTCGCGAGCATGGGCGACTGCGAGCTGCTCGTCGGCGCACACCCAGACTTCAAAGTCCACGTCCACACCAACGAGCCGGGCACCGTCCTCAGCTACATGACGCAGCGCGGCCAAATCTCCGAGGTACACATCCACAACATGCGCCTGCAAAGCGCGCAGCGGCTCGCGGGCATAAGAAATGATGAACGGGGAGAAGAACGCGCCGCCCCTGTTTCAACCTCTCCCGCTTCCCCCACCGCTTCCTTCTCCACCTCTTTTGCCCCCCTCGCGCCCGTCGCCTCCGCAGGCAGCGGCAAGAAAAATCACGGCTTCATAGCTGTCGCCTCCGGCCCGGGCATGGCAAAGATACTCAAATCGCTTGGCGCCGACGAGATAGTCAGCGGCGGGCAGACGATGAATCCGTCTACGAAAGACCTTCTTGATGCGGTGGATAAGGTCGCCGCCGACCATGTTTTCATCCTGCCCAATAACAAGAACATCATCCTCACGGCAAACGCGGCGGCCGAAGCTTCGGAGCGGCTCGTCAAGGTCATCCCGACCAAGAGTGTCCCCCAATCCTTCTCGGCCCTGTTCGCCGCCGACCAAGACCTCTCCTTTGAAGAAAACGACGCACTCATGAATGAGGCGATAGCTTCCGTCCGCTTCGGCGAGGTGACAGCCGCCATCAAAGACGCAAAGGCCGCAAACGGCGCCGCCATCCGCGGCGGCGACATCATCGGCCTCATGGATGACGCCATCGAGGTTGTCGGAAGCGAGGTTCATGAGGTGGCGCTGGAGTTGGTGGGTCTTCTTTCCGGGGATGAGGCGGATACGCTTACGATTCTCGCGGGCGAAGAACTCGCGCAACCGGACTTCGAGCGGCTGCTTGAGGAGATAGGCTCTTGCTACCCCGACCTTGAGGTGGATGCCCACCGGGGCGAGCAACCGCTGTATCCTCTCGTGATGGCCGTCGAATAGGCGGGCCGTCGAATAGGCGGGCTGGCGTAGGCTGGCGAATAGGCGCAGGCTGGTGTAGGCCAGCGCGAACCAGAGGGTAGAGCACCAACACAAAACAGGCTTTAAACGAAGGGTGGCAAACGAAGGGTGGCAAAGGACAGCGCGATAGGTCGCGTCGAGCAGACCGACGCGCTCGAAAGCCCGGTGTCGCGGCTTCGCTCGGCGGGCGTGCGACGCATTGAGGGCCTGCGCCGCCTCGGCATCTCATCCATCCGCGACCTGCTCTACAACTTCCCCTTCCGCTACAACGACTTCTCCCGCATCGTCCCGATAGCCTCCGCCCCGCTCGGCGAGCGCTCAAGCGTGTTGGGCACCATCGTCGAGGTAAAGATAAAACGCCCCCGCCCCCGCCTCTTAGTCATCGAGGCCTCCATCCTCGACGAAAGTTCCGTCCTTATCGCCACATGGTTTAACCAGCCGTGGCTCCAAAAAACCCTCGTAGACGGCGCCCGCGTCATCCTCCAAGGCAAAATCGAGCACAGCTACGGCTTTAGACGCATGAATTCCCCTCTGCACACCCTGCTCGCCGAAGGCTCCGCCACCGGCGGCATCATGGCGGTCTACCGCGCAAACGCGGACGTCAGCCAAGGCTGGGTCGTGCGCATGATAGACGAGGCCTTCACACTCGCACCGGCCCTCCTCGACCCGCTCCCCGCGTCGCTGCGCATACGCCTCGGCCTCATGAGCCGCCACGCGGCCCTGCGCCTCATCCACCAACCGCCGAGCATCGAGCAGCTTCGCGCAGCGCGCCGCCGCCTCGCCTTCGAGGAAATCTTCCTCCTGCAACTCTACCTCCTCAAAAGGCGCCTCCAAAAAAACGCGGAGCATCCCTCAACGGTCCATCGCACCGACGGCGAAAAACTTCGGGCGCTGCGCGCTCTCCTTCCCTTCAACCTCACGGCCGACCAAGAGCAGGCGGCAGCGGAGATATGTGCCGACATGGCCCGCCCAATGACGATGAACCGCCTTTTGCTCGGCGACGTCGGCTCGGGAAAAACCATCGTCGCCGCGCTCGCGCTGGCAGCCGTATGCGACAGCGGCTCTCAGGCCGCGATGATGGCCCCCACCGAGGTACTCGCCGAGCAGTATGCCGCCAAAATCGGCCCGCTTTTCGACGAGGTAGGCATACGCTGGGGCCTCCTGACCTCCTCAACCAAGGCCTCCGAGCGCCGCCGCCTGCTCGAAGAAGCGGCCTCAGGCTCCCTCAGCGTCATCTTCGGAACCCACGCCCTCATCGAACCCGACCTCATCTTCAAGGCCCTCACCCTCGTCATCATCGACGAACAGCACCGCTTCGGCGTCGACCAACGCGAGGCCCTGTGCGCAAAAGGCCCCGGCGCCGACCTCCTCTCCATGACAGCCACCCCCATACCGCGCTCGCTCGCGCTGACGATTTACGGCGACATGGACACCTCCTTCATCCGAACAAAACCGCGCCAAGACGCGCGCATAGAAACCACAGTCATCAGCAGAGGCGAGCGCCGCTTCGCCTACGAGGCCATCCGCGAGGCCCTCAAACGGGGCGAGCAGGCCTACATCGTCTGCCCCCTCATCGGCAGCCCGCAGACCCCCAACGACAGCGAAGCCGGCACTCAAGCCAAGGGGGAAGCTCAAGACTTCTCCGCGGGTAATAATGGGGAGCCAAACGCGTCTGCCTCCCCCCGCACCGCCCCTCCTCCCAACTTCGGAGACGGGGGAGAGGAGGAGCAGGAAGAGCGCGAACTCATCACCGAATTTTCCGGCGAACAGGATGAGGAGCATATCCAAGCCGCGGAGCAAGAAGTGCGCTTTTTGCGGGCGAAGGTGTTTTGCGAGTACAACATTGGCCTTATGACGAGCCGGCTGAAAAGCGCCGAGAAGCGGCGGGTCATGGA
>JAIRTN010000106.1 GCA_031254905.1 Coriobacteriales bacterium | reverse complement strand
CTGCGTTGCGCGGGTATCTCCGCGGGTTTTCGGCGCAACCCCGAGCGCAGAGACCTTGCCCTCATCGTTACAGAAAAACCCGCCGTTGCCGCGGGGGTATTTACGCAGAATCTGTTTTGCGCCGCGCCCGTTACGCTCTCGCGGCAGCATCTTGCGCGGCTGGCGATGGACGATGTTGATAAGCCCAGCGACGGCACCGGCGCCCGCGCCATCGTGCTCAACTCAGGCAACGCAAACGCCACGACCGGTGAGCCGGGTCTTGAGACTGCCATTCAGACTGCCCGCATTGCCGCACAACATCTTGGCTGCGAGCCACATCAGGTGCTCGTCGCCTCAACCGGCGTCATCGGTGTTCCCTTGGTGATAGACCCCTTCGTCACCGGCATACCGCTTGCCCTTGCCGAACTCGGTGCCGCCGATGGGACGGCCTTTGCCGCCGGAAGTGCCGCCGCCGCCGCCATCATGACCACGGACACGCATCCCAAGCAGGCCGCCGTTACCTTTACCGCAACGCAAAGCGATGGCAGCGAAGTCACCTATACCATCGCTGGTATGGTCAAGGGCTCCGGCATGATACAGCCCAATATGGCCACGCTGCTCGGTGTTCTCGCAACCGACGCCTGGCTTACCCAAGAGGCGGCCAACCTCGCGCTCAAACAGGTGATGGACTTAACACTCAACAAAGTGACCGTCGATTCCGACACCTCCACCAACGACAGCGTTTACCTCTTGGCGACAGGCGCGACCGCGGGCAAGACAATCAATCCCACCTGCCCCCTGTTTGCCCCCTTTGTCTCCGCGCTTTACGCGCTCTGCGAAAACCTCGCGCGGCAGATTGCGGCCGATGGGGAAGGGGCCACCAAACTTATCACCATAACCGTCACCGGCGCCCTCGACGACAACGATGCCGACCTCGCCGGGCGTGCCGTCGCAAACTCGCCGCTCGTCAAAACCGCCATCGCCGGGCACGACGCCAACTGGGGCCGTGTCGCCATGGCAATCGGCAAAAGCGGGGCGCGCTTCCAGCAAGAAGATGTCGATATCTCCATCATGGGACTTCCCGTCTGCCACCACGGTCTGCCCGTTCCCTTCGACGAAGCCGAGGCCCTTCAACGATTCGAACACAACACCGAAATCCTCATCGACATCAACCTCGGTGCAGGAGAAGGCGCCGCACGCCTTTGGAGTTGCGATTTGACGCATGAGTATATATCCATCAACGGCGACTACCGCTCTTAGGGGCATCATGGACGGCATCTTGGCATTCAGACAACACGCGCTCTCACTCACGTACGACGCAGTACGCTCGTTTCGCCCGCGTGCTGCCTTCAAGCCAATCTGCTCGCCCATGATGCCCCTAAAGGCTGATGCCGACAGCATCATGGACAGCATCATGGACGGCATCTTGGCATCCAAACAACACGCGGGTTTATTCACGAAAGGGTTTGGCGTATGACACCGGAAGAAAAGAGCGCGTATCGGCTGCGGTTGCAGGCACAGGCGCTTGATAAGGCAGAGGTACTCATCGAGGCGCTTCCGTGGATTAAGGATGCCACGGGCAAGACCGTCGTCATCAAATACGGCGGCGCGGCGATGGTCGATGCCGAACTGCGCGAAAACGTGATGAGCGACATCGTTCTCATGAAGATTATCGGGCTCAATCCCCTCATTGTTCATGGGGGAGGCAAGGACATCACGCAACTCTCCGAGCAACTCGGTCTGCCCTCAACATTCAAAGACGGGATGCGCGTTACGCCTCCGGAGGTCATGGACGTCGTTAAGATGGTGCTTATCGGAAAGGTAAACCAAGAGCTTGTTGCCCAGCTTAATAAGCATGGACATATCGCGGTTGGGCTTAACGGCGCGGATGGGCATATCGTCAAGGCGACCCAGATTTCTGAGGAAATGGGGTTGGTTGGCAACGTCGAGAGCATCGACACAACCCTGCTGCTCGACCTCATCGCCGGCGATTACATCCCCATCATTGCCAGCGTTGCTGTGGGGGCCGACGGCCTGTCTTACAATGTAAACGCCGATGTGATGGCCGGAGAGATAGCCGCCACCATCGGGGCGCATAAGGTCATCTTCCTCACGGACGTCGATGGTCTGTACCGGGATTTTTCTGACAAAGACACGCTGATTTCTCGTCTTAACCTCACGGAAGCGCAGGCGCTTTTGGATGAAGGCGGGCTCAGCAAGGGCATGATTCCCAAACTCGGGTCGTGCGTGAGGGCGGTTCGCGCGGGGGTTTCGCGAGCGCACATACTCAACGGGACGATTCCGCACGCGCTGCTGCTTGAGGTCTTTACCGATGAAGGCGTGGGAACCATGATTATGCCGGACGAGGAAAGTAACTCGCGGGAAGATTTTATGGCCGCGCCGCTTGATAATCTCGCGAGTAAACTTCATGGATAGATGAGAAAGGAATAGGGGAACGCTCATGTCTTACGAACAACAACAGGCGCTCGAGGACAGCTATCTCATGCGGACCTACAAGCGCAAACCGGTAGAGTTTGTGAGGGGCGAGGGCATCCGCCTGTATGACGAAAACGGCGTTGAATACCTCGACTTCCTCTCGGGCATCGGTGCGGCGAGCGTGGGGCACGCAAATCCGCGCGTCACCCGGGCCATTCAGGAGCAGGCGGCGCGCCTGCTGCATGTGGGCAATTACTTTTATGTGGAAGGGCGTGGAGAACTTGCGGAGAAAATCAGCACGCTCCTTAGTGCGGGCGCCCCACAAGCCGCGGGTTCAAACGCGGGTTCAGCCGTGGCCCCCTCGCAGCTCGCACCCACCCCACCCCCCACGGCGGCTCCCACCCCACCCCTCTGGAAAACCTTCTTCGCAAACAGCGGCGCCGAGGCTGTCGAAGGCGCTATCAAGATAGCACGCAAGTACGGCACGCGCCACCTCGAGGGCGCCGACAGCATCATCAGCGCGCGGCGCTCCTTCCACGGCCGCACGATTGCCGCGCTTACCGCAACCGGGCAGCCCGGCAAGCAGGAATCCTTCGGTCCGCTCCCCCGCGGTTTTGTCCACGTGGACCTCAACGACATCCCGGCCCTGAAGTACGCACTCAATCAGGGCTTCGGCGGGGCGGCTGTCTGTGCGGTGCTGCTCGAATGTATCCAAGGCGAAGGCGGCGTCTACCCCTGCACGGAGGAATACCTCCGCGCGGCGCGCCAGCTAACCGCCGAGCACAACATCCTCCTCATGATTGACGAGGTCCAAACCGGCTTTTATCGGACGGGAAGCTACCCCTTTGCCTTCCAACACTACGGCATCGTGCCGGACGTGGTCACGCTCGCAAAGGGCTTGGGGGCCGGGGTACCCATCGGCGCCGTCTGCGCCCGCGGCGTTGCGGCGGAAACCTTCGAGCCGGGCGACCACGGTTCGACCTTCGGCGGCAGCCCCTTGGTCATAGCGGCGGCCAACGCAACGCTCGACGAACTCGAAGCCATAGACGCCGCCTCGCGCGTCGCAGAAGTGGGCATCTACCTGCAAAAACGCCTCGCGGAACTCCCCTACGTCACAGAAATCCGCGGCCGCGGCCTCATGGTCGGCATCGAATTCGACCGGCCCATCGCAGAAGAAATCGTCGCGGCGGCCCTCACGGCTGGCCTCGTACTCAACAACATCGGCCATCACATCCTGCGCCTGTTGCCGCCGCTCGTCTGCACAAAAGAAGACGTCGATGTGCTGATAGAAAAACTCTGGACGATAGTGGAGCGACTATGACAGACGGACATCTGCCCAACTGGGCGACGCTGGGCAATGAGCCCGAGGCAAAACAAGATAAGAGGGATGAGCCCGGCACGCTCGGCCTTTCTCCCGCCCCGCCTCCCCCGAAGGACAACCCCCTCGCAGGCCGTGACCTCCTGCGCCTGCTCGACCTCACGCCGCGCGAGTTTTATCTGGTCCTCTCAAGAGCCTTGGCAAACAAGCGCTTCTGGAAGGCCGACGCGGCCGCTGCCCAAAAACAGGCGCCCTATGCGGGTCGTGCGGTCGGCATCATACTGGAGAAGCCCTCGCTGAGGACCCGGGTCTCCTTCGAGTTAGCCGCGGCGCGGCTTGGCGCCTACCCGGTGGTTATGAGCGACACCCATTCGGCCTTCTCACGCGGCGAATCGGTCAAGGATACGACGATGGTCATGGAGCGCTTTGTCGATGCCATCGTCATCCGCAGTTTTGCGCAGGCACGGGTTGAGGAGATAGCTCACTGGGCGAGCATTCCGGTGGTCAACGCCCTCACGGATGACTTCCATCCCTGTCAGGGCTTGGCGGACTTCCTGACCATGCACGAGTATAAAGGCGACCTCTCCAAACTTGTGCTTGCCTACGTGGGCGACGGTAACAACATGGCGCATACCTATCTCGAGGGTGCTGCCCTCTGCGGCATGGAAGTTCGTATCGCGACGCCTGAGGCCTATCGTCCCCGGGAGGACTACATCAGGCAATGTCAGGCGCTCGCCGCGCAAACCGGCGCGAAACTCATCATCGGGACAGACCCTCTGGCGGCCTTGGCAGGCGCCGATGTGGTGATAACCGACACGTGGGCCTCCATGGGAGCCGAGGCCGAACACGACGAACGGGTACGCGCGTTTGAACCCTATCGCATATCGGCGGCGTCCTTTGAGCATGCCGCTCCCGGGGCGATATTTTTGCACTGTCTGCCGGCGCATCGCGGCGAAGAAGTTACCGATGAGGTGATGGACGCGCCCTTCTCCGCCATTTACGACGAGGCGGAGAATCGTCTACACGCTCAGCAGGCTCTTTTGGAACTGGTGTTGGGGTAAAATGACGGAGTGAGGGCAAGAGGGTGAGGCAAGGTGGGTGTATCGTATCAAAATGTAGGGTGCTAGAAGGTCTTATAGGGACAATCAGAACAGGAGTGACGGGATGAAGAAGCGAAATGAACGATATGAGGCGATTCGTGAAATCGTTCGCTCGCGGCATATTAGAACGCAACGCGATTTGGTCGAAGACCTCAGGGAGCGGGGCTTTGTCTGCACGCAGGCGACAGTCTCACGCGACATCACCGAGATGGGGTTGCGCAAACTTCCGGAAGGCGTCTACATGCTTGCCGAGGATTTGCATCTGCAGCGTATGGTATCGGATTTGGTCGACCGCGTGAGCGTTGCCGGCAACCTTGTGGTTGTTAAGACCTCCGCTGGCACGGCACAGGGAGTTGCCGCCGCCCTCGACGCCGCTGGCATGCCTGCCATTCTCGGCTCTATCGCCGGTGACGACACCATTCTCGTCATCGCGGCCGACGAGGAGCATGCCACCGCCTTTGAAACAACGGTTAACAAACTGCGTCTGAAATAACAGACGATGATGACAAGTGGCGGTGACGGGCGAGGATGACGAGCGCTTATCCGCCACTTCTTGAGAGATTGAAGGATTAGTATGGGTACGACAACGATAAAGAAAGCTGTGCTTGCCTATTCGGGCGGCTTGGATACTTCCATCATCATTCCGTGGCTCAAAGAGAACTACGGTTGCGAAGTCATCGCCATGGCGGCCGACGTCGGCCAAGGGGCCGAGGAATTTGAGGGCTTAGAGGCCAAGGCTCTCGCCACAGGCGCGAGCAGGCTTTACATCGTTGATGTCAAAGACGAACTCGTCAACGATTTCATCTGGCCGACGCTCAAGGCGGGTGCGCGCTATGAAACCTACCTGTTAGGCACAAGTTTTGCGCGGCCTCCCATCGCCAAGGCGCTTGTGGAGGTTGCCCGCAAGGAGGGCGCCGACGCCATCGCGCATGGTTGCACCGGCAAGGGCAACGACCAAGTGCGTTTTGAACTGACGGCCAAGGCGCTTGCCCCGGACCTTAAAATCATCGCGCCGTGGCGGGAATGGGACATCAAAAGCCGCGAAGACGCGATTGAGTATGCCGAGGCACGAAAGATTCCGCTCAAGATTACGCGGGAAACCAACTACTCAAAGGACCGCAACCTCTGGCATCTCTCCCATGAAGGGCTGGACCTCGAGAACCCGGCCAATGAGCCAAATTACGAGAAGCTGCTCGAACTGGGGCTAACTCCGGAGGCTGCGCCCGACGAGCCGCAGTACATAACCCTCTCCTTTGAGAAGGGTATTCCCGTGGCGCTTGACGGCGAGAGGCTCGGCGGTGTTGCGCTTATCGAAAAACTCAACACGCTGGGAGGTGCCAATGGCGTTGGCACCATCGACTTGGTCGAGAATCGCCTCGTTGGCATGAAAAGCCGGGGCGTCTATGAAACACCGGGCGGCACGATACTGTATGTGGCCCATGACGCGCTGGAGACAATCTGTCTCGATAAGGAGAGCGCGCACTTCAAGCAGGTGGTGGCACAGCGATACGCCGAACTCGTCTATAACGGGCAATGGTACTCACCTCTGCGCGCGGCACTTGACGCCTTTGTCGATACCACGCAGCAGGCCGTAACCGGCGACGTGAAACTCAAACTCTACAAGGGCAATGTCATCACGGTGGGTTTGACGAGCCCGTATTCGCTTTATGACGTCGATATGGCTTCCTTCGGCGAGTCCGATTACGACCACCGCGACGCGGCCGGTTTTATCAACTTGTTCGGACTGCCCATCAAGATTGCGGCACGGCAAAAAAAGCCGGAATAGGGGAACAGGCACCATGGCAACAGACAAGAAGCCTTTATGGGGAGGACGTTTCGAGGAAACGCCGGCCATTGCGTTTGGCGCCTCGCTGCCCGTTGACCAACGGCTCTGGCGTCAAGACATCGCCGGGTCGAAGGCGCATGCCCAGATGCTTGCGACACGAGGCATTATCTCCGCCGAAGACGCCGCGAGCATCAACGCGGGGCTCGACGAGATAGCGGTGCGCATCGAGGAGGGAAGTTTCGTCTTCGACATCGCCGACGAGGACATTCACATGGCCATCGAGGGAGAACTCATACGGCTTGTCGGCGACGCCGGCCGCAGGCTGCACACCGCGCGTAGCCGCAACGACCAAGTAGCAACCGACACGCGGCTCTACATCAAGGAACAGGCGCTCGCCCTCGCGCGGCAGTTGCATGAGGTCCGCACGACGCTTCTTTGCGTCGCCCAAGACAACGCAACGGTAATCATGCCGGGCTATACCCATCTGCAAAAGGCGCAGCCGGTTCTTTTCTCCCATCATATACTCGCCTATTTCTGGATGCTCTCGCGGGATTTCCGCCGGATGCTCGCGGCCTATGAGGCGGCAGACGCCTCGCCGCTTGGCGCCGCCGCGCTCGCGGGAACCGGGCATCCAATCGACCGCCAGCAGACCGCCGCGGCTCTCGGCTTCTCCTCTGTTATCCCCAACTCGCTCGACGCGGTCAGCGACCGCGACTTTTTGCTCGACCTCATCTACGCCTGCTCCGTGACGATGGTCCATCTTTCGCGTCTGTGCGAAGAACTTATCCTGTGGTCGAGCAACGAGTTTGGCTTCATCACCCTGAGCGATTACTGGTCAACCGGCTCCTCCATCATGCCGCAGAAGAAGAACCCGGACTTCGCCGAACTTGTGCGGGGAAAAACGGGGCGGGTCGTCGGTGACCTCGTTGGCCTTCTCACCGTACTCAAGGGTCTGCCCCTCGCCTACAACAAGGATTTACAGGAGGATAAGGAAGGTGCCTTCGACGCGATAGACACGCTTTCCGCAAGCCTTGAGGCCTTGGCGGGCATGCTTGCCACCATGAGAATCAATGCTCATGCCATGCGGGAAGGGGCTCAGGGCGGCTTTATGGAAGCAACCGATTTGGCGGATTTTCTTGTGGAGAAGGGCCTGCCCTTCCGCGACGCGCACGAGGTGGTGGGTAGACTTGTGCTTGTGGCCGAGAAATCCGGCAGGAGCCTTGGGGAACTTGGGTTGGATGAACTGAGGGCGGCCTCGGCGCTCTTTGATGAAACAGCCCTCGACGTGCTCAAGATAGAAAACGTCGTTGCCCAGCGGATGAGCGAAGGGGGAACGGCGCCCGCCCGGGTTGCCGAACAGCTCAAGCAGGCCGAAGACCTCCTCCAAGCCGAGGCAAACCTGTCTTAAGCCCAAAAATGGGGATAAGAACGCTATTTTACGCCTTTTAACCGGGCGAACCGCACGAAGTAATCTGCCCTTTTGTCGCACAAGATGCCCTTGTCGTGGTACCATAATCCACGGTTCTGTCTATGGCGAGAAGGGGGAAATGACATGATACGGGCATTCAGTGCCTTCACCTCAGAAATTGATGATGTCGACGAGGCGGTTGCAGAGATACTCGGGCAACTACCGGCGGAAGACCAGTTCTTATCCCAAACCATTGCTCTTGTTTCCTGTATTCCAGAATTTATCGAAAGCGGCGTGCTTGAGGCCCTGCAGGCGGCCTTGCCCTTTGACCTTATTGGGCAGACCACAACGGCGGCGGCAAGCCCCGGCTCTGACGTGCTGGAGATACTCAACCTCCTTATCATAACGAGTGACGAACTGGACTTTGTCCACGGGCAGACCGAGCCTATTGCGGGTAAGGACGCGAAAGTTCTTGCTGAGGCTTATCATGGGGCGCTTGGCGACCGCACGGAAAGGCCCGCTTTCATCCTTATGTATGCACCTTTGCTCCTCAATGTGGGGGGCGACTTTTTTGTTAACACCTTTGATGAACTGAGCGGCCACACTCCGCTCTTTGGGTCGATTGCCATAGATAACACCATCGGCTACTACAAGTCCAGCGTTATCTATCGAGGCGAGTCTTCGCCTGACAGGCTGGCCTTCATCGCGATATACGGGGACATTACGCCGCGGTTTTATCAGGCGACCATTTCGCACGAGAGCATCTTTGAGGAGAAGGGCGTTGTCACCTCCAGCGATGGCAACCAGCTTATGACCGTGGATAACATGACCGCGGTGGAATTTCTCAAGAGTAAAGGCTTGGTGGCCGTTGCGAATGGGGCCGTTGAGGGCATTAACTCCTTCCCCTACATCATCGACTACAACGACGGTACGCCGCCGGTTATCCGCGTCATCTTTGCCACCACGCCGGAAGGCTACGCGGTTTGTCTTGGGGATGTCCCCGAGGGCTCAACTCTCTCCGTTGGGCATTTTGACGAGGACGAGATAGTTACCACCACGCGTCAAGGCCTTGAACGCTTTAAGGATGAAATGGGGCACCACGTGTGCATTGTGGTTTCCTGCGTTGGACGCTATTTTACGATGATACTCGACCCAACCGGTGAGATAAGCGCTACCCACGAGTTTATCGACCCCCTCGGCGTGCCCTATATCCTCGCGTACTCGGGCGGCGAGATATGCCCGATGACGAATATCGTGGATGGGGTGAGTCTTACGAACCGCTTCCATAACAGCACATTTGTTGCGTTGACCTTCTGAGAGGTACCATGGCAACTCTTACCGGAAAACCCTTGGAACGAGGCTTCGCCGGCGCCGCCGTGCTCGATGCGGATGCCTCGTTAAGTGTGGAAGGGCTGCTTGAGAAAAACAAGGCGCTCAGCCGCGAGCTAAAGCGCCTTGAGCGCGAACTTGAGAAAGAGCGCATGCTGCTGTCTCGCTATCGCAGCAACAGCGAGGCGAAGAAACAGTTCTCGGAGATTGTACTTACCGAGCGCACCCGTTTGGAACTTCAGATGAACCTGCTGCTGCAGAACAGCCGGGACTTCATCCTGTTCTTCGACGCCAAGCGTCGCCTCATCCTCTGTACCGATTCTTTGCTCGAAGCGCTTGAGATACCGGGAATCGGCCTTATCAAAGGCAAGGGCTTTGGGGAGATATTCAACGGGCGTATTCCCGAGCGCCTGTTAGACGACGTTGAAACCTTTGCCGCTGAGAACAGCCAAAGCGAATCTGCCGTTGTCCTCAAACGGCAGTTTGCCGCGGATTTGCACCGCGATGGTGAGATGCGGGACTACGCGCTCGAAATCAGCCTCATGCGTGACCTTCAGGGAGCGGCTCAGGGCTGGCTCGTGTTCTTCTACGACAACACCGCCATTGCGCAGGCAAAACGCGAGGCCGAAAAGGCGAATGCCGCAAAATCGGAGTTTCTCGCGAAAATCTCCCACGACATACGCAGCCCAATGAACGCGGTTATTGGGCTTGCGAGGATGCTCTCCGTTACGAATTTGGATGAGCGCCAATACGATTTGCTCGAGAAGATTCAGACCTCCTCCGACGGACTGCTCGCCCTCATCAACGATTTGCTCGACTTTTCTAAGATTGAGGCGGGCAAACTTGAGGTCATCGATGAGTACTTCGATTTTAAGGTTTTCCTCAACGACCTTTGCTCGGTGTTTGAGGTGCTGCTAAAGCAGAAAGAACTTGCGCTCCACATACACTTTGCCGAGGATTTACCCGACGTTGTTTGCTCGGATGCCAAGCGTATGCAGCAGATACTCACCAATCTTGTGAACAACGCCTACAAGTACACGCCAAGCGGCTGGGTCGATTTTTCCGTGAGCCGTACGGACGACGGACGGATTCGCATGGACGTGCGCGACACGGGCATCGGTATTCGCCCGGATGAGGTAAACAAACTCTTTACCGCCTTTGAGCAACTGGACGTCAAGCGTAACCGGGACATCACCGGTACCGGCCTTGGCCTTGCGATTACCAAGCAGCTTACCGAGCTGATGCACGGCCAGATTGAGGTGCAGAGCGTCTACGGCGAAGGCTCGATTTTTACGGTCATCCTGCCGCTTAAAGAGGGCTCGCGTTGCGACTTGCCGCACTACGACCTTTGCTACCGGGAGTTTACGGCACCCGACGCGCGGGTGCTTATCGTTGATGACGTGGCCGTGAATACCGAGATTACGGAGTTCATGCTTGAGCCTTACCGCGTGCAGACGGCAATGGCCGTCGATGGCCAGCAGGCGCTCGAAATGGTCGAGCGGGAGCATTTCGACCTCATACTTATGGACCACATGATGCCCGTTATGGATGGCGTTGAGGCGACGAAGCGCATCCGCGCCCTCGACGGGCCTGCCTCGAAGGTGTCCATCGTCGCGATGACGGCCAACGCGGTTTCTGGCGTTGTGGATATGTTCCTCGCCGCTGGCTTTAACGGGTATATCTCCAAGCCCATGGACGCAACGCTTCTCTCCCTCGTTCTCTACGAACACCTCCCCAAAGAACTCATTCACGAGTAGGGAAGTTATTGGGCGAGGCGGTCGATTAGCTCCTGCTTGCTGTGAACCCCAAGTTTTGAATAAATATGTGAGACATGGGTACGGACGGTTCCTTCAGAAAGCGTTAGCGCCGACTGAATATAGGGGGCGCTTCTCCCCTGAGCCAACAATATGAGGATTTCGGATTCTCTGTTGGTTAGGCTGTGGAGTTCAGCAATGTTTTGGTAGCGGGTGAGCTGATTTTCCCGCGCAAGCTGTTCGAAGGGTGGCGGAGTTGCCTTTGCGTCGTGTGCGCTGTGGTTGGTACCAGCGTGGCGAAAAGCGATTAACAGTACCAATACATAAGAGACAAGAAGGACGATGAGGTTTGTGCTACGACCGGTTGTCTCGAAGAAAATCATCCAGAGCAGGGCGACCGTATGATTGAACGAGGAGGCCAAGCCGAGGCTGAAGCGTGCGGGATAGGGGAGGCATTGGGCGGCGGTTATGGTGACGAAGCAGAAGATCGTGAGACAGAAGTTGTCTGCCGTCGCCGCCAACAGGGAAAACATGAGTGTGTCGGCGAAACTTCCCTCCATGAATATCAGGGCGAGGAGGATTCCTATGAATACCAGTAGGGGGATCTGATAGCTTCGATAGTTCTTTGACCGGGTGTGAAGCCAGAATATCGGCAGTGCGATGAGAGGAAAGAGGATTACGACAGCGATCAATGGCAGAAGGTGGGGGATGCTTGAGCCGATGGTATCTCCTCGAAGGTCGCCCCAGAGCCCTCCATCTCCCACACTGCGCAAGGCTATGACGATGACGCAAATAGCTATTAACTGGATAAGATGGTAGCGTTGCGCACCATCGAGTGGTGTCCTGATAATATCGAAAAGCCGGTGCCGGTCGACTTCGCTTGCGTGGTGTTCTTTGAGGACTATGTTCTCAATGCTTTGAGCCTTGAGGAGGGAGATTCCCCAAGTAATAACCGGAATGATGGGCAATAGGGCTTGTACGCTGGTAGGAATGAAGGCATATATCAAGGCAAGGACGATGGTGGCGACCGCGACCAGCGGTATATAGATGAGTGCGATATCCCAACCGCAGGGCGCTCTGAATAAGACGCACTGGGACAACACGAGTGCCCAACCGTACGCGAAACCCATAAGGGAGGTACCGATGGTTGCGAGTATGCTTTGAGGGAGCAGTGTTTGGTAGCCAGCGAGCGCAAACGCACTTGTCCCCGTAAATAACAAAATAAATATAGTGACAATGAATATGTTGTTGGATAGTGCCGAGGTTCTTTTTGAGAAGGTACAGAGAATGCCGGCCGCAATGGTGAACAGAAAGAAAAAGAGGCGCTCAGCGTTGGGCAGAGAAGCGGGCAGCACTCCTTGGCCGATGAAGGCAGGGCTGTAACCGACGAGCCAGAACCATAACCAGCATGAGAGTACTGCCAGAAATGCCCAAGGTGTCGTGCTTCTGAAATCCTGGGAAAAAGAAAACATCGCTCCACCTTACAAAAGCATTGATTCACCTCACATCATCCGAAAGATATGATAGCGCAGCTCATGAGAAATATACATGGTTTACGCTGATGGCAGGAAGAATTCTTCTCGTTACATTCATACAGGGCTTTCCGTGGGGAACCCGTCTGTTGGAAACCCGTCTGTTGGAAAGCCATATCATCCACAAGGATAGGAGGAAGTATGGACAAACGACAGGATAGACAGGTTATGGGCGACATGATGTCGAGGGGAGACTTTCTTAAGGCAGGGATGGTTGCCGGAATTGGTGCCTTGGGTTTGGGGGCGCTCTCGGGATGCGAACCTGACAACAGCGATCCGGGCTCGGGCTCGGGCGGCTCGTCTTCTGGAGAGTCGGTAAGTTGGGATAAAGAAGTAGATGTTCTTGTCGTCGGCTCGGGAACCGCGGCCTATGCCGCACTTGTCGCCAAGGGCAATGGAGCAACGGATGTTCTTGTGCTCGAAAAAACGCAGCTATTCGGGGGTACCTCAGCCACATCGGGCGGTACTCTCTGGATACCACTGGCTTATTCTGGGCAAGCTGCGGGGATGCAGGATACGCGCGAAGACGCACTTGCCTACATGAAGGCGTGCGCAGCTGGACGGGGCAATGAAAAAGCCATGGAGGCATATATCGATAACGCCAATCCCTTGCTGGAATGGACACGCGATGAATTTGGATGGGAATGGGGATCCGGCAATCCCGATGCGGGATTCAAGGACTACTATGAGCCATATCGTGGCTATCGCTCGTCTGGGCGCCAAGCCAGTTTTTCGGGCGGTGGCGCAAATGAATGGGCTACCATCAGGGAAAAACTCGAGGAGCTTGGTGTTGAGATTATGATGGAAACGTCTGCCACAGAACTCATAACCGACGAAGCCGGGGCAGTTATCGGCGTAGTTGCGCGAGAGGGTTCTCGCTCGATGAACATCAAGGCGCGAACCTGCGTTGTGTTGGGAACCGGTGGCTTCGATCACAACAGTGAGATGATCAGTGCCTATCAGGCGATTCCCGTTTACGTAAGCAATGCGGCACAGGGCGACACGGGCGATGGGCATCTTATGGCTCAAGCCATCGGAGCGAACCTCGGTAATATGGACACGAACTGGGGCTTACCCAGCTTTATTGCTGAGCCCTTCGACCCCGGAGCAGCTCCTGTTTACAGCATGCTTTGGCCCGACTGGGGTATCTATCGCGCGGCTGCGGGAAACCTCATAGTCAACAAGCGCGGACGTCGCTTTGCCAATGAGTCTTCGGCCTATGCGGTGTTCAATCGGGCGTTCGGTAATTACGATACGGGAACCCTCGAATATCTCAACATTCCTGCGGTCTTTATTTGCGACAGCAAGTATGGAACGCTTCCCGGTCAAGCCGCGCCGGGGGATTCGGTGCCCGACTTCTTCATCACGGCGAATTCGCTTGCGGAGATTGCAGCGCACTATGGTATCGACGCAGAAGCCTTGGAAGAAGAAGTTGCCGCCTTCAACGAAAACGCAGCGCAGGGAATCGATCCGGTATTCCATCGCGGCGAAAAGAAGGGTGATACCTGCATAGGAGCCTACCATCCCTACGGAGAGGCATTACCGAACCCCGTGCTTGCACCGGTATCTACGCCGCCGTTCTATGCGGCCCTCTATGTTCCGGGTACCTGTGGTACCAATGGTGGCCTTAAGACCGACGAAAATTCTCAAGTCCTTAATACCAAGGGAGAGGTAATTCCCCGCCTGTATGCCGTAGGGAACTGCTCAGCAAGCATTACGGGCGGTCAATACTGTGGCGCCGGTATGACTCTTGGCGCGGGTGCGGTCATGAGCTGGATTGCTGTTCGCCACGCAATGGGCATAGTGTAAAAAGAGAGATTGAGGAGGCATAAAAAGGGGTTATAAAACGATGTTTCGCAAAAAGAAGGGTTCGGGTAAGATGTGCCTTGTAGGCCATTGTGGTTTTATGGAAAGGGAAAGAAAGGAAAGGACATGACGAATAAGAAACTGGAGGAGGGACGCCTTTCTAGGAGGGATTTCCTCAAAGGCTCGGCTCTTGCGGGAGCGGGACTAGCGAGTGTTGGAATGCTTGCGGCCTGTACGCCACAGACGCCGGGTGGTTCGGGAGGAGAACAGGGCGCGCTTGACGCGGCCAACGTCACGTGGGACAAGGAAGCGGATGTGGTCGTGGTTGGTTTTGGCGGCGCCGGAGGAGCGGCGGCAATTGAGGCTGCCGAGGCAGGTGCATCGGTCATCGTTGTGGAGATAACCGATGTTGGTGGCGGCTCGACGGCCATCAATGGTGGCTATATCATGATGGGCGGAACCGGGCTGCAAAAGGAGCTGGATATCGAAGACAGCACTGACGAATTCGCCAAGTATCTTGCGGCTGCCGCGGGAGGTTCCGGCGACGCGGCCGCATGGGAATTCATGGCAAAGGGTGCTCCTGAACTGTATGACTGGTGCTTGAGCGTTGGCATGGATTTTGCCAAGACGGTCGATTTTGGCAAGGTTGGCGGCGGACGTCCGGGCCTTGGCCTTGCCTACAGCGGTAATGAGCGCGCCCGCAGGTTTGCCGCCGTTGCCAAGCCCGCGCCCCGCGGACATATCGTTGCTCCTGAGGGCAACGGGCAAGGCTTCTTCCGTCCGCTCAAGGCAAAGGTTGAGGAATTGGGTTGCGAGGTCCTCTACGAAACCACCGCTGAGCATCTGGTGCTTGATGGCAACGGTAGGGTTGTTGGCGTGACGGCGGTTGACGCCGGCGGCAAGACCATCAACCTCAAGGCCCGCAAGGGTGTCTGTCTCACCGCTGGTGGCTTTGGCGTGAATGCCGAGATGGTGCAGGCGCATTATCCTCACGACGCGAAGGCAGTCTATCCCACCGCCTGCTTACAGGAACTGGGCATCGGTATCAACATGGGGCTGGAAATCGGCGCCGA
>JAIRTN010000178.1 GCA_031254905.1 Coriobacteriales bacterium | reverse complement strand
ACCGCTTCCGTTCGTCGGAGATGCTCTGCGCAACCGCAGCAACGCGCTCCTCCTCCGGCATGACCCCGAAGTCCTCTGCCAAGGGTATGCGTTGGTCAAAGGGAGAGGTTTGACTGTGGTTGGGGCCGTCCTCATCCCTATATATATGTTCTTCTTGCTCGACAGCGGAGGCGACGTCAGCCCCAGCGACACCGGCACCAGCGGCAGCAGCGGCCCCAGCGACACCGGCAGCGGCAACACCCTCAACCTCAGCGTCCTCCTGCTTCTCCAAATTGACGTTGCGGTGCATGACGAGCACCCAGATGAAGCGCATCAGCAGGACGGCGAGCAGGATGAGGACGATAATGATGATGAGGAAGTTGTCGGCGGCGGCGGAGGTGCTCCAGACGCGTTGGATGACGTAGGGGAGTTGGGTGCCGAGCGTGAGGAAGACGAGGCCGTTGAGCGAGAACGAGAGGACCGACCACACGCTGGTGGACACGATGTTGTAGCGCGCGTTGTGCGGCGTTTGGGGCCGCAGCGAGAACGAGTAGGCGATGCCCGCGGCCACGACGGCGATGATGCCGCTTACGTGGAGCGCCTCGGCCACGAGGAATACCAAAAACGGCGTCATGACCTCGAATAACACGTGGAAGGTGATGTTTTCGATGCCGCTGGAGTGCAGCCAGTTGACGAAGGCGAGGCGCAGCAGCATGAGGACAAGACCGACGGCAAGGCCGCCGAAAAACATGAAAAGGAAGGTCGAACTGGCGTTGGCAATCGAGAAGGCGCCCGTAAGCGCCGCCGCTATCGCAAACTGGAAGGAAACGATACCCGACGCGTCGTTGAGCAGCGATTCTCCCTTGAGGAGGTACTCGCGCCCCGCGCCGATGGCCGAGGTTTCTTTGAGCGAGGCGACGGCAACGGCGTCGGTGGGGGCCAGCGCGGCGGCCAGCGCAAAGGCGGCGGCCAGCGGAATCAGCGGCGCAACCCAGTGGATGAAGACGCCCACCGCCAGCGTGGTCGCAAACACCAAGCCCAGCGCCAGCAGCAAAATGGGTTGCTTGAGGCGCCATAGCGTAGGTTTGTCCGCCTTTTTTGCGTCCTCAAACAGCAGCGGCGCGATGAAAAGCACCAAAAACAACTCCGGCTCGAGCGTAATCTCAAAACTGATGGGCAGCAGCGTAAGCGCAATGCCAATGCCAATCTGTATGAGCGGCGTCGAAATTTTCGGGAACTGCTGGCTTATCAGATTAGAGATAAGCACGGCTCCCAGCATGATAAGGATGTATTCAAACGAATGCATAGGGCTGCGTGGACGTCCTCACTGGTAGATGGCTTGCGGGGCGGGCGGATACGAACCGGTAATCTTTGCTACCGGCCGTGCGCCTATTGCCGTGCGCCTATTGTAATCTAAATCGCAGGCCAGCCCAACAGGCGTTACAAAACGGCTTCTTAGAATGGGGATACGGTCGGGCGCAGGCGGCTTCGTACCTCTCCCTATCATCCCCGTCCTTTGTACTCTTGTGGTATGCTAGAGGGGTGGCGGTGGCCGCAAGCGCGCAGGGCACGCACAACGCACACACGTAAGAAGCACCGTAAGAAGCACCGCAAGAAGCACGCACGCAAGCAGGGAGTGTTAGAT
Source organism: Coriobacteriales bacterium (assembly GCA_031254905.1). Next base: position 3,126 of record JAIRTN010000178.1, on the reverse strand, counting down.
GGTTCCGGTAATGATAGAGACGCTCGTAGTGGGGCTGCCCCCCTCCCCCTCCGTCATCGTCCTGCGCCCCCTCGACAACCACGGCGCAAACGCCCGCGTCCTGCCCATCTGGATTGGCCCAACCGAGGCCGCCTCCATCGGCATCGCGCTGGAAGGCCAGCCGCGCATCCGCCCCATGACCCACGACCTGCTCGCCAACATCATCACCGCGCTGCACGCCGAAATCGACCGCGTCGTCATCGACCGCGTCGAAGGCTCAACCTTCTTCGCAACGGTCACGCTCAGCCACGGCGAATCCTCCATCACCATCGACGCCCGCCCCAGCGACTCAATCGCGCTCGCGGTGCGCACGCAATCCCCGCTTTTCGTCGACGAAGACGTCCTCAACTCCTCGTCCTTCCCCTACCTCTTTGCGGAAAGCGCCAACCGCGAAACCGCCATGGAGGAATTCCGGGATTTCCTCGAATCCATCTCCCCCGAGGACTTCGAACTTCACGAGTAGTTTTTAATAGGGATAACCCCGGGGGGCCCTTGCTCGCTCCCGCCCCACTCCACCACCTTTAAGAACGTCCCGCTCGAAAACGCAGGACTAGATTTCTCGCGTACGCTCGAAATGACAACCTACGAATATTATCGGATACGAGTGTCATTTCGAACGCACGTGAGAAATCCAGTCTCACGGATGGCATCTGAACGTCCTTGTCCCTTAGTCTTCGATGCTCCGTAGCACGGCGGGGAGGTCGCTGATGCGGGCGGCTTCGTACTGCGCGCCACCCTCCCATAATTCGTCGCGCGAGAACATTCCCCAGAGCGCGGCCACGGCAACGGCCCCGGCGGCGCGGGCGGCCCGCATGTCATAGGGGCTGTCTCCCACGTAGATGCAAGAGCCGATGGGAAGGCCGAGGCGCTCGGCGGCAAGAAGGAGCGGTTCGGGCTCGGGCTTGTGTTTGCTGCTGTCATCCGAGCCGATAAGAAGTTCAAAAAAGCCCTGAAGCTCAAAGCAGCCCAAGCCCTGCAGCGCCGGCTCTCTGCGCTTCGACGTCACCACCGCAAGGCGGTAGCCCTCCTCTTTGAGCGTGGTGAGAGCCTCTTTTGTTCCCTCAAATGAGCGGATAAGTTCATCGTGAACGCGGGCGTTGTGCTCGCGGTAGGACTTCACGAGTTCATCGGTATGAGCCGCGTCGATGGTTTCCATCTGGTAGACCAAGGGGATGCCGATAAAGGGAAGCAGCCGTTCGTCGGGAAGTTGTTTGCCTAAGATTTCCTTCGTCGCATACCGAAACGAAGACAGGATAAGTTCTTTAGTGTCGAGCAAGGTGCCGTCGAGGTCAAAGAGAACTGCCTTATTTGTTAAATCATCTATCAATTATCTGCCCTTTCGGCTTCGCTTTCGTCAAGATTATCTACGCCCTCATCGCCCTCATCGTCCGCGCCCTCAGCATCTTCCGCGTCGACACCCTCGTCGTCGTCCATATACTCATCGTCGTCAGAAATCTCGTCGCCGTCAAAAAGCGCCGTCTGTCCTTCAATCTCCGCGGCCCCACCGGTTCCACCAGCGCCACCAGCACCACCAGCACCGGCACCCTCGCCAAGCGCCGGCTGTCGCTTCTTCGCCCCTGCCACACGGGCAACGGCGCACACGTGGTCGTTGCCGCTCATATTCATCACCTTAACGCCCTGCGTGGCACGTCCAAGCTGCGAAATGTCGTTCGATTTCACGCGGATAACAACGCCCTCCTCGGAGACAATCATGAGTTCCTGCCCCGACAGCACCACCTTCATGCCGGCAAGTTGCCCCTTCTTCTCCGTCATAGAAATAGTGGTCACCCCTTGTCCGCCGCGATGATGCTCCGTGTATTCCGTGATAGGCGTCCGCTTGCCAAAGCCATTTTCGGTAATCACAAAGAGGTCGCTTCCGTCGGGCGCTATCTCCATGCCCAGCACGCGAGCCCCGCGCGTCGTAGTCATACCCTTCACGCCGGAGGTGTCGCGCCCCATCGGCCGCGCCTCGCTCTCATCAAAACGTATCGCCTTGCCGGCGCTCGAAACCATGACCACCTTCTCGCCCGGCTTCACCCTTCTTACGGCTATCAGCGCGTCGCCCTCACGCAGCTTGATGGCGATAAGCCCACTCGAACGCGAATTTTTGTAGGCACTCATCGCGGTCTTTTTCACCATGCCCTCTTGCGTGGCAAACAACAGATACTCGTCGTCCGGGAATTCCTTGGTCGCGATGACGGCGGCAATCTTCTCGTCGCTCTCAAAGGGCAGCAAATTCACGATGGCGGTACCGCGCGCGTGGCGCGAACCAACGGGCAACTCATGTATCTTAAGGCGGTAAACCTTGCCGTGCGTGGAGAAGAACAGCATATAGTTATGCGTCGATGCCACAAAAAGATGCTCGACAAAATCATCATCTTTAAGATTCACGCCCTGCAGACCCTTGCCGCCGCGCTTCTGCTGGCGGTAGGTCGCAACCGGCAGGCGCTTCACATAGCCCGTGCGCGTGATGGTGACAACCATATCCTCCTCGGCAATAAGGTCCTCAACCTCGAGATCCTTCGCGTCGTTGGCAAGTTCCGTGCGCCGCTTCGTGACAAAGCGCTCCTTTACCTCCAAAAGTTCCTCTTTGATTATCTGGCGCACGAGGTCATTATCGGCAAGTACGCGGCGATAATAGGCTATGCGCTCAAGTAGCTCGTCAAGCTCAGTCTCAATCTTCTCGCGCTCCAACCCCGTAAGGCGGCGCAGACGCATCTCAAGGATGGCCTCACTCTGCTTTTGCGTCAGGCCAAAGCGCTCCATGAGCGCAACTTTTGCCTCATCATCATCACGAGAAGAACGAATAATGGTGATAACCTCGTCAATATTATCGAGCGCGATAATCAGCCCTTCAAGGATATGCGCACGCTCCTCGGCCTTCCTCAAATCGAAGGTCGTCCGTCTCACGATGACTTCTTCTTGGTGCTTGATGTAGTAGTGTAGTGTCTCCTTGAGGTTAAGCGTGCGCGGCACCCCGTCTACCAGCGAAAGCATGATGACGCCGAAGGTCGTCTGCGCCTGAGTGTGCTTATATATCTGGTTGAGTACCACCTGCGGAATGGCTCCCTGCTTGAGTTCAACCAT
>JAIRTN010000161.1 GCA_031254905.1 Coriobacteriales bacterium | reverse complement strand
TCTGCGCGCACGTCTTCCCCATCTTTAGGCTCACCCAAAAGCGGTTGGTCTGTGCGCATGGTCTCTCTATCCTCGGCCCGGTCCAGGGATGGCAGGCGCAGCAGGAGCATGAATACGAGGCAGACGGCGAAGGAAACCGTTACGCCGAGCAGGGAGTAGCCAAAGCCGAAGGCCGCGTAGATTGCGGAGCCAAGCAGCACGCCGATGAAATAGCCAAACTCCGCGTAGAACGTGCCGAGGGAGTTTGCCGCCCCGAGCAAATCGCCGCGGACAATCATCGGGGGGATGACCGCGCTGACCGTGAGGAACAGGCAGTCAAAGACTTCGAGCGCTATGACCAGCGCAAACAGATGGGGAATCGCAAGGCTGCTGAACAGGAGATGCCACGTGGAGAAACCGCTGAGAACCACAAACATCAGCACGGCGGGGGCGACAAACAGCAGTTTGCGGTTGTAGCGGTCTGCCCAAACCCCCGCGACCGGATAGAGTATAAGGCGCGGGATGAGCACAACCGAGAGGATGAAGCCGAACAGCGCGGCTGAGCCGGTGAGGTCAAAGGCATAGAGGGAGACGACAAATTGCAAGGTCAGGCTCGCTATCGACGCGATGGCGCTTGCCGCCCAGAACAGCATGAAGTTTTTATTGCGCAGCAACTCGCGCACGGCATTCCCCGTTTCAAAACGATTTCGTGGCGCTTGCACCCGCTGGGGGCGCTTGCGCTTGCTTGCTGAGGGCGCTTGCGCTCGCTACCCGTCTGTAGCGCGCCCGCCCGCCAGCAGTCTTTTCAAACGTCAGCGGTCTTGTCAAACGCGTCCGTTAAGAACGTATCTCTCCCCCAACCGCGGCAGTAACCTTGCCGATTACCTTTTGGTGCAGTTTGTCTACCTCATCGATGGTAAGTGTTCGGTCAGAAGCGCGATACGCGAGGGCAAAAGCTAGCGATTTTCTCCCTATACCTATCTTTTCTTCGTCCCTGTACACGTCGAACAGGCGCAGCTCGTCGAGGAGCGTACCGGCCGCCGAACGGATGACTTGCCCCACGCGCTCCGCACTTACGTCCTCGTTGACGACGAGGGCGAGGTCGAGGGTGACTGCGGGAAATTGCGGCACGTCGCGGTAGGGGCGCGCTTGCTCGGCGCAGGCAAGCAGCGGCTTTATCTCGAGTTCGAAGGCTACCAGCGGCGGCGTTGCCTCGAACGCGGCGCAGACCCGGGGGTGCACCTCGCCGAGCCAGCCGAGCGAGGTGGAGCCGGCCATGACGCGGGCCGCGCGGCCCGGTTGCAGCCACGGCGCCTCTGTTGCCTCTGTTGAGATTTCGAGCGGCTTGAAGCGCGTTTTTACGATATTGAGTTCGCGGAGGAGGTTTTCGATGACGCCCTTTCCGTCGAAGAAGTCGAGGGGCACGGCGGAATCGTTCCAGCCGCCCTCCGTCCAACTGCCCGCGAGTACGCCGGCGAGCATCTGGCGCTCCTTGGGGAGTTTGCGCCCTTCGGTGGCGAAAAAGACCGTCCCCGTTTCGTAGAGATGCACGTTTGCCACGCCGCGGCTTTGGTTGTAGGCAACCGCGCGCAGAAGCCCCGCGAGGATGGAGCGGCGCATGAGGCCCTGCTCGCTGTTCATGGGGTTGATGAGTTCGACGGGCTGCTGGTGTTCCTCAAACGGCATGGCAAGCACGGCGTCGTCGGCCAGCGAGGCGAAGGCGTAGGTCATGGTCTCGTTGAGGCCACAGGCACGCAGCGCGCGCCCGATGACCGCCATGCGCCGCTGCTCCAGCGTTTGTTCGCCGATGCGGCCGCGCCCTCCGGGGAGCGTCGAGGCGACACGGCTCATGCCCCAAACGCGCAGCACCTCCTCGTAGAGGTCGATTTCTCGCGTGAGGTCGGGACGAAAACTGGGGATGAGGACGGCGAGTGTTGGGGGCGTGGGCGTCCCGGTGCGGGGTGCGTCTGGTTGGGCATCCGCTACGCCCATCATGTCCGTAACAGGCTGCTCCCGTACGACACAGCCAAGACGGGTGAGAATGGATGCGGCCTCCGCCGCGGTAATCGGCGCGCCGATGAAGTCCTGAAGACGCTTGACGCGCAAGGTCAACTCCTGCGGTTCTGCCGGCATCGGCCAAACGTCAATGACGCCCTCGCAGGCCTCCCCACCGGCAACCTCCACCATGAGCGCCGCCGCCCGCGCGGAGAACTCATCGCAGGTTGCGGCATCCACGCCACGCTCGTAGCGGGCGGAAGACTCGCTGAACAACTGGAGTTTACGGCTCGTGCGGCTCGTATGCGCGGTTGAGAAGGTCGCGGACTCAAGCAGGATATTCGTGGTGCCATCGGTGACTTCGCTCAGCAGGCCGCCCATAACGCCGGCAAGCGCGATGGTGCGCCCCGCAGGGTCGGCGGCAGCGGCCTCGCCAGCAGCACCTGCGCCAGCGGCCCCAACCTCACCCACCGCATTCCCATCAACAATGCAGGTGATGTCGCCATCAAGCCTACGCTCAATCCCGTCAAGCGTCGTAAAACGCTCGCCCTCCGCAGCAGCGCGCACGACGATATGCGCACGCCCGTCGGCGTCCTTCGCAAGCGTATCGAGGTCAAAGGCGTGCAGCGGCTGCCCCAACTCAAACATGATGTAGTTGGTCACATCAACAATGTTGTTGATAGACCGGCCCCCCGCGGCAACAATGCGCTCCACAAGCCAATCGGGCGAAGGACCCACTCGCACGCCCCTCACAACACGCGCGGTATACCGCGGGCAGCGCTCGGCGTCCTCAATACTCACCCTAACCAAGCCCTCAACAGGCCCACCAACCGGCGGCGCGCCTACCTCGCGCCCCACACGGAAAGGCCTCTCGTAGACGGCGCCCACCTCGCGAGCCACGCCAAGCATGCTCATGCAGTCGGGGCGGTTGGGGGTAATCTCCAGTTCAATAACCGTGTCGCCCAAGCCAAGATGCTCGGCTATCGGCACACCAACAAGAGTATGGGGAGGCAAGATAAGCAGCCCCGCATGGTCATCGCCCATGCTCAGTTCGCGCGCGCTGCAGTTCATACCGCAGGACTCGACGCCGCGCATCTTCGCCTTCTTTATCTTGGTACCATCCGGCAACACCGCGCCAATAAGCGCAACGGGCACCTTATCCCCCGCCACAAAGTTCTGGGCGCCGCAGACGATTTGCAGCGGCTTCGGCTCGCCATCATCGCCAAGGTTGTGCGCCCCCACATCGACGGTCGTCACCCAAAGTTTGTCGGCATCGGGATGCTTCTCGCGCGTGAGTATCTGCCCCGTAACGATGCCGTCAAGCACCGCGCCCGTCGCCTCAAAGCCCTCAACAGCCGTGCCGGTCAAATCGAGACGCTCAGTAAGTTCCCGCACGTCAGCGGGCACATCTACCATGGTTTTGAGCCATTTGAGCGATACTTTCATCACACATTCTCACTCTCTAGAACGCGCCGTGGTGGTCGCGGACAAGGCGGACAGCACCAACCAAAGCGCAGCGTACAAGCAGCGACCATCACGGAGTGTTCTCCTAGAACTGCCGCAGGAAGCGCATATCGCCTTCCAACAGCATCCGCAAATCAGGAACGTTATATTTCAGACAGGCAATACGCTCAACGCCAAGCCCAAAGGCAAAGCCGCTGTACTCCTCCGCGTCGATGCCCACAAAACCATAGACGTTAGGGTCAACCATGCCGCAACCCAAAATCTCAAGCCAACCAACGCCGCCGCAGGAGCGGCAGCCCACACCGCCGCAGATACCGCAACTCACGTCCACCTCCGCCGAGGGCTCCGTAAAGGGGAAGAAATGCGGGCGAAACCGCGTCTTACGCTCAGGGCCAAACACCTGCCGGCAAAAGTATTCAAGCGTACCCTTGAGGTCGCCAAACGTGATGCCCTTATCCACAACCAAGCCCTCTACCTGCGTAAACTGCGGCAAATGTGTGGGGTCGGCAACGTCGCGGCGATACACGCGCCCCGGGGCGAGTATGTAAATGGGCAACTCGCGCTCCTCCATCGTATGCACCTGCACAGGGCTGGTCTGCGGGCGCAGCAGCACGTCGCTCTCGCCCCTGATAGAGGCCACGGCACCCGACCGGTCGCGCACATAAAACGTGTCCTGCAAACTGCGCGAAGGATGGTCGGGCGGCGCGTTAAGCGCGTCAAAGTTGTAGTAACCGGTATCGATTTCCGTACCACTGACAACTTGGTACCCAATACCGCGAAAGACCTCGATAATTTCTTCGGTTAGGCTGGTGATAAGGTGCTGGCTTCCTATGGGTCGCGAACGTCCCGGCAACGTGATGTCAAGTGCCTCGGCGCTGATGCGCGCCTCAAGTTCAAGGGAGGCCAACGCGCCACGGCGCTCAGCAAGCGCCGCCTCAACCTCGTCGCGCACCCGATTAAGCGCCTTGCCAATGGCGCCGCGCTCCTCGGGCAAAATCTGCCCCATGCCACGCAAAAGCGCAGTAAGCGAGCCCTTCTTTCCTAAGGCCTCGACGCGAACCTGCTCAATTTCGGCCGTGCTTCCCGCCGCGTCGATTCGGGCAAGCACCGCCGCGCGCGTATCCTCAATAGTATCCAGAAGCGACATCAAACACCTTCCACAATCTCTCCGCTCAATAATCCAAGCCCCTTGTCCCGGGCTCGTTGAGCATCAATCTCATTATAGCGATTATGGTGCCCGGAGAAGCACCGAAAAAGCCCACTCCAGCCCCACTCCATCATTGCGGTTCTGCCCTACGCTGTTTTTACGCGACGCCAGCGGGTCAGGCGGCGCTCGGCAAAGTCGAATATCTCGTAGAGCAGCACGCCGAGGAAGGCCATGACGATGATGCCGGCAAACATGCGCGGATAGTTAATCATCGCCCACGAATCGACAATGAAGTAGCCGAGCCCCGTGTTGCCGGCGATGGCCTCCGCGAAAAACAGGATGGCGACGGCCGTGCCCGAACTGATGCGCAGCGCCGTAAAAAGTTCGGGGAGGGACGCCGGGATGACGACGTTTGTGAACACACCGAAGCGGGAGGCCCCGAGGGAGCGCACGCTGAGGACAGCGCCTTCCGGAACCGCCTTTGCGGCGTCGCGCACGGTGACAAGCACTTGGAAGAATATCGTGATGGCGATAAGGACAATTTTGGGCGCGTCGGCAAGCCCGAGCAGCACGAGCAGCAGAGGAAGCAGGACTATTTTTGGGATGGGATACAGAATATAGAGGATGGGCGCCAGCAAGGCGTCGAGCCGTGGCGAGCGGCCCACGGCAAGCCCGAGCGGCATGGCGAGAACGGTGCCGAGTATCATGGCAACCACAACGCGATAGAAGCTCGTGAGGAAGTCCGGCAGTAGCTGCGAGGCAAAACGTTGCAGCATAGGCAGGGTCTCAAGCGGCGTAGGCAGGGCCGTGGAATGGATGGCAAGCGCCGTGAGATGCCAGCCGAGCAGGATGACGAGTATCGCGATAAGGTAGCCAAAAAGCCTACGCACAGACAGCCACCCCCTCTTGGAGCGCGGCGCGCACCCGCTGACTGACCAGATGGAAGGCTTCGGCGCCCCGATAATCGAGGGCGCCCATGCCCGGATTGTCGATGATGGTCGCCACGCGCCCGGGCCTCGGGCTTAACACGACGATGCGCCGTCCGAGGAAAACCGCCTCCTCTATGGAATGCGTAACCAGCACCTGCGCGTAGCCCCGCGTGCGCCAAAGTTCCAGCAGCATATCCTGCAAATCTTCTCGCAGCAGGGCATCGAGGGCGCTGAGCGGCTCATCCATCAGCATGAGTTC
>JAIRTN010000156.1 GCA_031254905.1 Coriobacteriales bacterium | reverse complement strand
ATGCGCCTCAACGTGCCGTTCTTACGCCCCTCGTAGAACTGCGCGGCGCCGCTCATGGCGCTGCCCATGAAGAACATCATCACAATCATCGTGATGGCATAGTAGTCGAGCATCGTGCGGCTGATGCCGTAGGTTTTTTCCTCCACGCGCAGCTCTTGCTCCGCGAGCATAGCGAGGTCGAAGCTGGGCATATTGGGGAGAAGTGCGGGGTCGGCGGGGCTTGAAGCCGTCCCGGTGCCGCCAACTGCCTGTGTGGCAGCCTCGGCTTCTGCGCCTGCTTGTGCGGCTGCTTGTGCGGCTGCTGCGCTCGCCTCTGCCATGCTAAGTGCATCGGCAATCACAACCGTGGTGGCGCCGTGCAGACGGGCCACCCCCTCGAAGATGGTGCGGGTGGCGCGGTTTTGGATGGGATCTCTGCCCTCGTGTATCTCGATGGCAAAAGGCTCGGTGAAGACGACAGCGCCGCCGAGGGCTCCACTCGTAAGACCTTCGTCAACGGAGGCATGGCCGTCATACTCCGTGAAGACCAGTTGCTCTACGCCGTCGAACTGCGTGATGATGAACTCGGCGGTCTGTATGGTAACGGGGTCGTCAGAGTCGATGACATAGGCCAACTCGAAGGGCTCGACCGTTCGCTCGGCGGCATCGAGGTTTCCGAGCAATGTGCCCAAAATAAACACCAAAAGCGTGGGAAACAGTGTAAAAAAGACCAACAATGGCCTGTCGTGTAGCAGTCCTAGCAGGTAGCCCTTAAAGATGCTGAACATCCGCTGTCCCTCCCCTATCTTAACTCGCGGCCGGTCAGCGCAAGGAAGGTGCTTTCGAGGTTGGGCGCCTCGCTGGTAATGGCTCCAACGGAGATGCCCTGAGCAACAAGGACAGACAGCAGAGGTGTGATGTCTTCGAGGGCAAGCGCGACGTCAATGTGCAGGACATCCTCCCCTTCCTCGAAGGCTACGTGGCGCACATCGGGCAGGACGGCAAGCCGTGAGAGGAGAGCCTCACGCACGGTAGCGCTGATGCCGTCGGCGCGCACGATGATGCTCCGTGTGTCCGTGACAATCTCCAGCAGTTCCTCCTCCGTGCCGCTTGCGATGAGCCTGCCGTGATCGATGATGGCGATGCGATCACAGATTTCTTGCACCTCGGGCATGTAGTGCGAGGTGTAGATGATGGTGGCACCGCGCTCGCGCAGCGTGCGTATGGAGCCCATGATGTGTTCGCGGCTCTGTGCGTCGACGCCGACGGTTGGTTCGTCAAGGATGACGATGCGGGGATGATGAGCGATGCCGCAGGCGATGTTGAGGCGGCGCTTCATGCCGCCGCTCATCTTGCTCGTGCGCAGCCGTGCGTGTTCGGAAAGCCCCACGAAGGCAAGGGCCTCAGCGACGGCCTCTTTGAGCGCACGGCCCTTCAGACCGTAGAGCCCTGCGAAGAACGCGACATTCTCCTTTGCGGTGAGGTTGTCGAAAAGTGCTATTTCTTGTGGCACTAATCCGAGAATCGCCTTGATTTGCCGCCCCTGACGTTCGAGGTCAAAGCCGGCCACCGTCACCTCGCCCCTGTCATAGCTGAGCAGAGATGCCATGATGTTGAGTGTTGTGGACTTCCCCGCCCCGTTGGGGCCAAGAAAACCAAATATCTCGCCCTCACGCACCTCGAAGCTGAGGTTGTCGACAGCTATGACGTCGCCGAAGCGCTTCGTGAGTCCGTGTACCGTGATGACGGGAGTGGTGATGGGTTCTTGTGTGGCGGGTTTTTGCGCGGTGGGTTCTTGCGTTGCGGTTTCCTGCATCTTCCTACCTTTCCTGATGATACAATCATGGTACGGCACCGATAACCGCGCCGTAAGTGCCAGCCGTCTAAATCGACCATGACAAATGTCATGATTCGGTGCTTTTGAGAAAGTACCGAAAGAAGCACTCAAAGGAAGCGCTATAAAAAACTGCTAAAAGGAGAGGGGTCTTATCTATGAAGGAGATATTTGAGCGAAGCAGCGTGCGCAACTTTACCGACCAGCCCGTAGAGAAAGAAAAAATCACTCAACTAATGAAGGCAGCGATGCAGGCGCCTTCGGCTGGCAACCAGCAGCCATGGGAGTTTGCTGTGGTGGATGACCGCGCCATACTCGACGCGCTCAGCGAGGCCAGCCCCTATGCGGGCCCACTCAAACGTGCTTCTCTCGGCATTGTGGTGCTTGAGCGCCGAAGCGGCATACGCTTTGCCGAGGACACGCCCTCCGACCTGAGCGCAGCAACAGAAAACATCCTCCTCGAAGCCGTGCATCTCGGATTGGGCGCCTGCTGGCTCGGCACCGCACCCATCGCAAGTCGCATGGCCCATGTGAGCAAGGTGCTTGGTCTGCCCGAAGACGTACAGCCCTACTCGATGATAGCGATGGGCTACCCACGAGAGGCAAAACAGCCAACCCCACGCTTCGATGAAACACGCATCCACTACAACGGATACTGAGTTATCATCGGACAAAAGACGGCTATTGAAACTGTCTCGAATCGCAGAAACAAAAGTCTGAGAAAGTCCTACGGGCGATAAAGAGCGAAGGCCATGTACTCAAAAACGTCGCTTAGCTATCTGATTTTTCACAGAACCTGTGGGGAGGATTTCTGCCCATTTGGATTATGCGCGCATACTAACAGACACACTTCTGCGCATCTGCCTAATTTGTCAGCGTTTTGAAAATGGCAAGTAAATGCTCTTGAAGGACTTTGAGGTCATTGTTGACAGTTTCCCAAACTCTCTGCAAGTCGACATTGCCATAATCATGCACAAGGATATTTCGCATCCCTATAATCTCCCTCCAAGGTATTTCTGGATGGAGTTCCCTGAAATCGGCGCTGGTGCCAGCGAGAGCCTCTCCGATCATCGCAATACGATATAACACACCGTCTTGTTTTTCGGGCAACACCAAAAAGGCTTCGTATTCGACGCCATCAGTATAGAGAAATACCAATTGCAGAGATTCAAGCGCGTCGCCAAGATAGACCGACTGGTCTTTCATAACTTCACCATTTTGCTGTTGAGTATCAATGCTCGACGATTGTGTTTAATCGTATCTTTCAAAACCACATCAACCTTCGTCTGCATAAGTTCTTCCAATTCACACGTTAGACCAGCAAGGGCGAGGAGGCCGGGGGCCTTTACCTCATCAACCAGAATATCAACATCACTATCAGGACCGGCTGTCCCTTGAACAACTGAACCGAATATCCGAGGATTAACCGCTCCGTATTTCTGCATGACGGCGTGAATCATAGGACGCTTCTCATGAACCAAAGTGAGAAGTCGTTGAGATTCGACCGTTGGAGCTAAAGATGTTTTCATGGGGCAATAGTATCACAGAGGCAAAGTCCTGTGTCATGAAACACGGGAGCAACAGCCGTCAGCAGCCAGCACCTGTCACGCGCTAACGATGTCAGCAGCCAGCACCCGTCGCGCGCTACTGCCGCGCGCTAGCACTGCCCCCTGCCGTCGTTAGCGTCCTTTTTCGGCTTTTGCGGCCAATTCTTCGCCAGTTAGCTGCGTTTCCTCAAATACTTGGTCGCTGTCCAAGTCAAAGGCGGTGTGCAGGGCCTGCATGGCAGGTGCGGAGCCTCCGCCTTCTATAACCACACTTATGCGAATCGCGGAGGTCGAAATCATGTCGATATTGATGCCGTTGTCCGCCAACACGCGAAACATCTTCGCGGCCACACCGGGGTTGCTTTTCATCCCCGCTCCCACAAGCGAAATTTTCGCAATGGACTCATCCACCACATAACCCCGCACGCCGAGGTCGCGGATGTGTCCGTCAAGCACGGGACGCAGCCGCACCAAATCGCTGATGGGGCAGGTAAAACTGATGTCCGTCTTGCCGTTCTCGGAGATATTCTGGACAATCATGTCGATGTTGATGCCCGCGCCAGCGATGGCGCCAAAGACCTCCGCCGCCAGCCCTACACGGTCGGGCACGTCGCGGACAGTAACCTTTGCTTCCGAGTTGTCATAAGCGATGCCTGAAACGATGGCAGATTCCATGTGACGTGCCTCCCTGACGAATGTTCCGGGTTCCGTATTAAAGGTACTACGGCAATGGATGACCACGCCGTAATTGCGCGCAACTTCTACCGAGCGCATCTGGAGAACACCAGCCCCCGCGGCGGCAAGTTCGAGCATCTCCTCATAGCTGATGGCCGAAAGTTTGCGCGCACGCGGCACCATGCGCGGGTCGGCGGTATACACGCCGTCAACGTCGGTGTAGATTTCGCAGACCTCCGCGCCAATTCCTGCGGCAAGTGCAACCGCGCTCGTATCGGAACCGCCGCGCCCGAGCGTCGTAATGTCCCCGTCGGCCGTAATACCCTGAAACCCGGCAACGATAACAATGCTGCCTTGGTCAAGTTCGCGCTTGATGCGGTCGGCCTTAATCTCGGCAATTTTCGCCCGGTTAAAAACGGTCGTCGTAAAAATCCCCGCCTGCCGCCCCGTCATACTCACCGCGCGCACGCCGAGCGCCTCAATGGCCATGGCAAGCACAGACATGCTCACCTGCTCGCCAGTCGCAAGCAACTGGTCAAGTTCGCGCGCTGGCGGATTCTCGTTCACGCTGTGCGCCAGCCTCAGCAAATCATCCGTCGATTTCCCCATGGCACTCACCACCGCAAGCACCTGATTGCCGGCCTCGTGGGCAACAACAAGCCGCCGCGCCACATCCTTAACGCGCTCAGGGTTCGCCACCGAAGTGCCGCCAAATTTGGCAACCATCAAAGCCATGTACGGTTGTCCTCCCAATGTCCTATCCCGCGATATGTCCCCTACCAGTTTACACGAGCCACGACGATTTTCAGGAACAAAAAGACAGTTAAATATGGTGAGAGGGACGGGTGTAACCCCAATCCGCCCCGCCCTTATCCCTATAAATACCTATGAAATGTCTTCATCGTCGGCAAACATGTCCAGCAGTTCC
>JAIRTN010000140.1 GCA_031254905.1 Coriobacteriales bacterium | reverse complement strand
AGCGGCAGCACCACGTCGATGCGGTGCAGTTCAAAGCCGTGTTCGCCGAGGATGAGCGCGCCGCGCGTTTCGCGGTCTGGCGAGAGCAGCACCGGGCGGCTCGGGGCGGTTTCCCAGTCCGCGCGGGGCCCCTCGTCGCACAGGCGCCACGCGCCGCGCCGCGTAATGCCCACGTACAGCGGCTCGTAGCGGGTGGTGTCGATGTGCGCGGCAACCTCTCTGGCGGAGTTTACCGAGACATCATGCTCCTCCGAGGGGCCGCCGAAAAGAACCATGAGGCGAGGCTTGGCGGGGGTGGCTGGGGTGGGGGCTGGGGCCGGCGCAAAGGGGCGCGGCGCGGGGGTGGGGGCCACGGCGACAGCCGAGCCCGCAGCCACAGTCGGGGCCGCCACAGCAGCAGCCGCAGCCGATACTACCGCGCTCATCCGCCGGCCTGACTTCCGTAGATGGGTTCAGAGGCAAGACCAAGGTACTCCTCGAGGCAAATGCCCTGCTCATAGCAGGTGCGCGCAACCTCAAGCCCCACGTAGCGGAAGTGCCACGGCTCGTTCGATATGCCGGTAATCGCCTCCTTGCCCGCCGGATAACGCAGGATGAACCCGAAGCGCCACGCGTTGTTCGCCAGCCATAGCTGCGACTCGTCGAGCAGCCAAAAATCGACGGCCAGCCCGGTTTCGTGCTCGCTCGCGCCGGGCGGCTGCACAAATGACTTGTCGGCAGCCTCGTCATAAAGCTGGGCCTGCTCCTCGCGCGTGCGATAACCGCTGCTCAAATAAATCTCCCCTATCCCCTCCGCCCTAGCGGCCGCAAGCATGTCAAGAAGCGGCTGCTCGATGTGCGCGGCAACGAGGGTGTTAGACTCCGTAACGGCAACAAGCTCCGGCGCCTGATAATCGCTCGGCAGGGGATACGAGGCGCTCACAAGCAGGGGGCGCCCGTCCTCGTCCCCATTAACAAAAGGCTCTCCGGTGCTGGTAGGGCTGCCATTGAGGCTGCCAGTGGGGCCACCATTGGGGCTGCCGGGATACGGCGAGGCACAGGCACTCAGGCCAAGCGTGAGGGCAAAAAGAAGGGCAAGAATGGGGATAAGGAGCGGGCTTGTTTGTTGCCGGGGGCGTCCCGCTTTCGCACGCGGGGGCTGGGGCGGCGCGGCGGAATTGCCGGAACGGGCCCGGCGATGAGGGAGGTTTGCGGCGGTTGAGGGATGCGTCATGGGAGGTTTCCTGTCGTTTCGAAGCTGAGGCAGTTGGCGAGCGTTTTTTCGACGGTTTCGCGCAGGGCCTGCTCGGTGTAATAGGCGGTGTGCGGCGTGAGCAGCACGTTTGGCATT
The DNA here is from genome assembly GCA_031254905.1 of Coriobacteriales bacterium. The sequence goes on along the minus strand of JAIRTN010000140.1, from coordinate 1,481 downwards.
TGTTGGAGCCGCGCGAGGAAGCGGTTTTCGATGGGGCGGTTGCGGCAGTCGAAGTAGAAGATGCCCTCCTCGCCCTCGAGAACGTCGAGGGCGACGCCGCCGAGCCGCCCGGATTCGAGCGCGCTGATGAGCGCGGCGGTGTCGACGAGCGCGCCGCGGCCGGTGTTGATGAGGATGGCGCCGGGCTTCATGGCGGCCAGTTGCGGGGCGCTGATGAGGTGGCGCGTTTCGGCGGTAAGCGGGACGTGGAGGGTGACGATGTCGCTGGCCTTGAGTAGCTCGGTGAGGGGGAGTTGCTCGACGGCGGGGGTGGGCGTGGGGGCGTTGGCGCGTCGGGCGCTGCGGCTGCAGGCTAAGACGCGGCAGCCAAAGCCCTGCAGGCGCTCGATGACCGCCTCCCCTATGCGGCCACAGCCCACCACGCCGACCGTCATGTCGCGCAGCGCCTTGCCGCGGACGGGCGCGAGCCTGAAGTCGCGGCGCTCCACGCCGCAGACGGTGGCCTTCGCGTTGCGCAGCGCCATCAGCGCCAGCATCAAGGTGTAGTCGGCAACGCTGTCCGGCGAGTATGCCACGTTGCCAACGGCGATGCCCATGCGCGCGGCGGCGGCCGTGTCGATGTGGTTGCAGCCGATGCTGCGCGTGGAGAGATAGCGCACGCCGGCGTTTTTCAGGGCGAGAAGAACGGGCGCGCCAACCTCGGATTTATGCCCCACGCTGACGCAGCGATTGCGGGCCGCCGCCGGGGCGTTTGCCTCCGACGGCGCGGCGCCGACGATTGAGGGACTGATGCCAAAACGCGGCGAAAGAGCGCAAAAAGCCTCCGCTTCGTCGCGCTCGCACCCAAAAACGGTGATGCCGATGTTTCCCATACTCGAAGGCGTCCTTTCCTGTTTTGACAAAGCACAAACGCCTTCTTAAAGCCTAACGCATGAGAGCGCAATGTTCTTTAACATCGGATTATTGTTTTCTTAAGAAATTATGAAGGGATACGGGAGAGGTGTGGGGGTGGGGCGTGCCGTTCTTCTCCCCATTTATCTTTTTAGGGGTTCCTCGGCTGGTAAAACGGGGAGTTCCACGGTGAAGGTTGTGTGGGTTTCGTCGCTGTGCGCGTGGATATGGCCGCCGTGTTGGAGGACGATTTCGCGGGCGATGGCCAGACCGAGGCCCGCGCCGCCCGCGCTTGAGGAGCGCGCGCCGTCGAGCCGGTAGAATTTTTCGAATATGACCGCGAGTTTGTTTGGGGGGATGCTGCCCGCGTTTTTGAAGGCGATGGCGACGGTGGGGGTGCTGAGGGTTGGGTTTGGGGTGATGGGAGTGGGGGTGGTGGGAGTGGGGGTGGTAGAGTGGCCGGTGGGGTCATCCGGGGCGCTGGAGAGGCGCGCCGTGATGCTGATGGTGCTGCCGGGTGCGCTGTACGCGATGGCGTTTTTGAGGATGTTGTTGAATACCCGCGCGAGTTTGTCGGGGTCGCCTGAGAT
>JAIRTN010000155.1 GCA_031254905.1 Coriobacteriales bacterium | reverse complement strand
CCTGCCGCGAACTCCCCTTCAACACGCCGCACACCAACGGAAAGCAGGGAGCTTCCCTGCTCGCGCAGGGCCTTTACCGCGCCATCATCGACGTAGACGCCGCCCCTCACACTCCCGCTGAGCGCCAACCACAACTTGCGCGCCCCCGCGTGATGACGGCCGTCCTCCTGCGTAAAGCGCGTGCCAACGCGCCCGCCGCAGGCCGCCTCAATCACAACATTCGGGGCATGCCCCTCACAGATGACCAGCGGAATGGCCGCCGCCATCAGCATGCGCGCCGCCTCAATCTTAGTCACCATGCCGCCGCTGCCGCGCGCGCTGCCCGCCGCACCCGCGGAATTCACAATCTCCTCGGTAAAAGAACCCACACTTTCCAGCAGTTGCGCGTCCTCGTCAATACGGGGGTCGGCGGTATACAGGCCCTCAATGTCGCTGAGGAGGATGACAAGGCTGGCCTTCGTAAGTATCGCCACCTGAGCGGCAAGCGTGTCGTTGTCGCCAAAGCGTATCTCGTCGACCGCAACGGTGTCGTTCTCGTTGATGAGCGGCACAATGCCCAACTCCAGCAGCTTTTCTATCGTGTCGCGCGCGTGCAGGTAGGTCGCGCGGTTCTCAATCTCAAAACGCGTGAGCAGAATCTGCCCCACCCGGATGCCCTTCGCGTCAAAGGTCCGAGCGTATATCTGCGCGAGTTCCAACTGCCCCACCGCCGCGGCCGCCTGAAGAATGGGGATACTATCGGGGCGTATTGGAGGCATGTTGAGCGCCCCTAATCCCGCAGTAATGGCCCCGGAGGTTACGATAATGACCTCGCAGCCCCGCGCGCGGAGTTCCTGCGCCTGACACGCGAGCCCCTCGATATAGGCCTCATCAACCCGGCCATCGGCATCGGTCAACGTGGAGGAACCGATTTTGATGACGATGCGTTTTGCCTGCAAATCTGTGTCTTTTGAGCCTTCCTCAGATGTCCCCATAGCCTTCCTCCCCGCCTGCCTCCTCGGAGGTGGGCGTGTCTTCGGCGGCCTCATCGGTGCCGTCCTTATCCCCGTTATTCTTTTCTTTACTGTCCTTGCCCGACGTATGAACGCTGGCGGTAGCCTCATCTGTCCGCAGGGCGCTCTCGAAGGCAAAGGCCCTGTTGAGTATACGTATTTCGTCGCCGTCACGCGCGCCGGCCTCGACAAGCGCCTTCTCGACGCCCAGTTTTTCCAAGCGGCGCTGGAGATAGGCGATGGCCTCCTCGTTGTCCCACTCGGTTTGTATGACCATGCGCTCGACGGCCTTGCCCTCGACGGTGAAGACGTGACCACCGAGGTTGTGAACGGAGAAGTGCTGGTCGCGCTGGCGGCGCTGGAATTCCCACACGTGGTCGTACTGGATGGCCTCCTGCTCGGCGCTTGCGCTGCGGAGTTCGAATACCTTTTGCGCGACCGCCGCGATGAACGCGTCTATGCCGGCCCCCGTGAGCGCGGAGACAGCGAATACCTGCGGCTCGATGAAGCGCTCGTCGAACTCGTTGCCGCCGACGGCCTCAAGGGCGCCGAGGCGGAGATGCTCGCGTACGCGGTGGACGATTTCTTCCGTGCCGGGAGCGTCCGTTTTGTTGACAACGACAATCTGGGGGCGCGTGGTGAGTTCTTGCGCGTAGCGTGCTAGCTCCTCGTTGATTTTTTGGTAGTCCTCGATGGCATCGCGGCTCTCCCAGCCGCCCGTTGCGTCGAGGACGTGCAGGATAAGCGCGGTACGCTCGATGTGCCTGAGAAACTCGTGGCCCAGCCCCCTGCCCTCGGCGGCCCCCTCGATGAGGCCGGGAACGTCGGCGACGACGAAACTCAAGTCGCCGCTGCGCACCATGCCGAGGTTTGGGATGAGCGTGGTGAAGGGATAGTCGGCGATTTTTGGGCGGGCCGCACTCATGCGCGCGATGAGGGAGGATTTGCCGACGGAGGGCATGCCGACAAGCGCCGCGTCCGCCATGAGTTTCATTTCTAACTCTATCCAGCCCTCCTCGGCGGGCTCGCCAAGTTCGGCGAAGGCCGGGGCGCGTCGCGTGGAGGTGACGAAGTGGATGTTGCCTTTGCCGCCCTGCCCGCCCTTGGCGACGATGACGCGCTCGCCGTCGTGGGTGAGGTCGGCCAAAAGCAGGCCCGCCTCCCCCGTTGTTTCGTTGTATTCGCGCACTTGGGTTCCGAGGGGGACCCTCAAAACAAGGTCGGTGCCGTTGGCTCCGTGCATGCGCGAGCCCTTGCCATGGGTGCCGCGCTCCGCCTTGAAATGGTGCTTGAAGCGATAGTCGATGAGGGAGGAGACGCTGCGGGTAGCCTCGAGGACCACATCGCCGCCGTGACCGCCATCACCGCCGTCCGGGCCGCCTTTGGGGACGTGCGCCTCCCGGCGAAAGGACATGCAGCCCGCGCCGCCGTCGCCCGCCTTAACGTGGATATGCACTTGGTCGATGAACATGCCCTTGTATCGATGCCCTTCTGGTTACGGGGTGCGCTCTTGCGCCTTGCGTCTTGCGTCTTGCTGGGTTGTTGCCCTGCGTCTTGCTGGGTTGTTGCCCTGCTGGGTGCGCCTTACTGCGTTGTGCCGAGCGCCCTTTGATATGGAGAAGCCCCCTGCCATGCGTGTGCGCGACAGAGGACTTGTTTCCACCTTGCTATAAGGAGGTTCGTCAGACCCGTTCCGGCCGGACGTGTACCTTCCTTTTGTCGCCTTTGGTGAATTCGAGATAGCCCACTTTCAACGCGAAAAGCGTATCATCGCTGCCCCGGCCAACATTCTCGCCAGGGTGGATATGCGTTCCGCGCTGGCGAACGATGATGGTGCCCGGTTTCACGAACTCACCGGCGAACCTCTTGACACCGAGGCGTTTTGCCTTGGAGTCACGTCCGTTCCGTGAGGAACCAAGACCTTTCTTATGTGCCATTGTACTGCTCCCTACCTGATACGCGGCTCTCGCGAAAAGCCGCTACTCGCTCTGCTCGTCGCCTGCTGTCGCCTGAGACTTTTTGGACGCGGTTTTCTTTGCCGCCGGCTTCTTTTCGGTTGCCGCGGCTTTTTCGCCGTCAACCGCCGGCTTGTCCTCGGCTGCTTTCTTGGCGGCCGGCTTCTTTGCCGGTGCCTTCTTTGCAGCCGGTTTCTTTTCGGCGGCATCCTTTTCGGCAACTTCGTCCGTCGATGCTTCGACAGCCGTCTTCTTCGCAGGTGCTTCCTTCTTCTCGGAAGTCGCGGACTTCCTTGTCGTCGGTTTCTTCTCACTTGCCGCTTTTACGGAATCCGTGGCGATTGGTGTCTGCGCAATCGCTCCTTCCGCGGCGGCTTCTTTTTTGGTGGTGGTCTTTTTTGCGGTCGCTTTGGTCGCGTCTTTTGCGGCCACCTCAGACTTCGCCGACGTCTTCTTCGCTTCGGATTCAACCTTCACGTCTTCCGCGGCCTTCTTGGCCCGGGTGGACTTGGCCGGCTTCTTCGCGCCTTCTTGCGCGGGTGCGGCTCCTGTGGGGCTGATGTTGCGTACAAGCAGACGGGTGAGGTCTTGACGATGCCCACGTAGACGCTTGTATCCCTTACGTTTCTTGAACTTAAAGACGAGCGCCTTATCACCCCTGAAATGCTCGATGACCTCAGCGAAGACCTTCGCCTTTGCGAGTTCATCGGCCCCAAGAGTTACCTTTGAGCCATCAGCGAGGAATATCACATCTAACTCAACGGTCTTACCGGGCTCGGCGTCAAGCTTCTCTACCGCAAGGATGTCGCCTTCCGTGACCTTATACTGTTTGCCACCGGTCTTAACGATTGCGTACATCGATTGTACCCTTCGATTTCACGTTTCCATAAAAATGCACAAAAATACACTGTAGCAGGCACCTGTTCTTACGTCAACGAAACGGGCGCCTCTTTGTTGAGGAAGGCCGAAGCGAAACTACTTGAGGGTAACGGCAGCGCCGGCATCCTTGAGTTTCTGCGAGACCTCATCGGCCTTGGCCTTGTCGACACCTTCGAGAATGGGCTTCGGAGCGCCCTCAACGAGGTCTTTCGCCTCTTTGAGACCCAAGCTCGTGATTTCGCGGACGACCTTGATGACGGCAATCTTGTTGTCGCCAAAGCCTTCCAGAATAACGTCAAAGCTTGTCTTCTCCTCGGCTTCCTCAGCGGAATCGCCGGAAGCGGCAACAGCGCCACCCATGAATACGGGAGCGGCGGCGGACACGCCGAATACTTCTTCCAAGTCCTTGACGAGTTCGGAGAGTTCCAGTGCGGGCATTGCCTTTAGTGCTTCAATAATCTCATCTTTCGTTACAGCCATCATCGGCTCCTTTCTTCCTTGTTATTCAATGGCACGGCGTAAGGTTTACGCCGCCTTGTCGGCGATGGCGCCGATAGTGCGAACCAACTTGGATGCCGGTCCGTTGAGTACCTGAACGATACCGGTAAGCGGGCTGCGAATAGAACCGATGAGCTTCGCAATGAGTTCCTCACGCGACGGCAAATCGGCGATAGCCCGGATTTGGTCGGCAGTGACGATTGCTCCGTTGAGAAGTCCGCCCTTGAGTTCGAGCTTCTCGTTTTCCTTCGCGAAGCCCTTGATTGTCTTCGCCGAGGCAACCGGGTCGCCGCTGACAAAGACGAAGGCCGAGGGGCCCTCGAGAATCGCGCCAAGGCTCGGAAGTCCAAGTTCCGTCAGAGCGCGCTCAGCGAACGAGTTCTTGTATACCTTAAACGACGCTCCCTGCTCGCGTATCCTCGCGCGTAAATCCTCCGCCTGTTTGACGGTTAGGCCGCGATAATCGACGACCCAAACCGCGTCGGCGGCACTGAGGTTCTCCCTGATTTTATTCACCAGTTCGACTTTGGCTTGATTTGGCATAGAACACCTCCCTTCACAGAGAACGGCCCTCGCTACAGACAGTGAGGGCCGCTTGTTTACGGAAGGGTGTGGAGCCTTCCCACGACCACCTCGGCAGGCAGAACCTTGGTTCTATTACGTCCCGTAGGACACCGGCTGTCTCTGGTAGCGAATGTTGACAGGTTTTTAGAACGGTACCATTGTCGCAGCTTATTCGGCTGCGGTCAAATCGGCTTCGTCCTCGAGAAGATTGCGGGTCTTCGTCGGGTCGACGGGGACGCCGGGACCCATGGTCGTGGCGAATGTAACCGTCTTGACGTAGCGACCCTTTGAAGCCGCAGGCTTGGCCCTCAAAATCTCCTCAAGCAAGGTCGCGTAGTTCTCGACAAGCTTGACGTCATCAAAGGAAGCCTTGCCAATAGGAACATGGCAGATACCGTAGCGGTCGGCACGGTATTCCACGCGTCCGGCTTTGAGCTCAGTTACCATGCGGGCCACATCATTGGTGACGGTGCCGAGTTTGGGATTCGGCATGAGCCCGCGGGTACCGAGGATTTTACCGAGACGTCCGACCTTCGCCATCTGGTCCGGCGTGGCAACCGTCGCGTCAAAACCCAAGAAGCCCTCTTGAATCCGCGCGACAAGGTCATCGGAGCCGATAACATCGGCGCCGGCGGCTTCGGCCTCACGCGCCTTCTCGCCTTCAGCGAAGACGGCAACACGAACGGTTTTGCCGATGCCATTGGGTAGCGAGACAGAACCACGTACCTGCTGGTCTGCCTGCCGTGTGTCGATGCCAAGACGGATATGCACCTCGACGGTTTCATCGAAACGCGCGGTGCGAATCTCTTTCGCAAGACGTACCGCAGCAAGCGGTGTGTACAGACGAGTCTTCTCGACTTTTTCAAGAGCACTTCGGTGGTTCTTAGAAAGCTTTGGCATGATGTCTCCTTCTTCGTGGTCATGTGTATAAGCGGGTCATGCCGACCCTTCCACTTCTCTTTAAGGCTCGTCTGAGAGACGATGAGGATTCTCCGAACAAGCCTTGATACCTCAGGTACCTCGGATAATCCCGAGGCTGCCGTGCCGTGCCGAGTTTCTACGAGGCGACCTCGACAGCTTCGGCGGCTTCAGCGGCTTCAGCGGTCGCCTCGATGGGCTCAGCGGCCTCAGCGGCGGCATCAAGAGCCATTTCCTCAGGCAGCGGCGAAGCGTCAAACTGCGGTGCGCCCTTTGCGCCCTTTTTCTTGCCACGCAGGTACACACCAGTATCGGAAACGCCCTCGACGCGAACACCCATGGAGCGCGCCGTGCCTTGGATGACCTTTACCGCCGCGTCGATGTCATTGGCGTTGAGGTCGGGCATCTTGGTTTCGGCGATGGAGCGTAGCTGGTCTTTGGTAAGGGTACCGACCTTTTTGAGATGAGGCTCATCGGAACCCGACGCGAGCCCTAATGCCTCCTTGATAAGAACGGCGGCCGGGGGGGTCTTGGTAACGAAGTCAAAAGTCTTGTCCTCGTAGACGGTGATTTCGACCGGGATGATGGTGCTACCCTTGTCCTGCGTCGCAGCGTTGAAGGCTTGGCAGAACTGCATAATGTTGACGCCCTTGGCGCCGAGAGCGGGGCCAACCGGAGGCGCAGGCGTCGCCTGACCTGCGGTAATCTGGAGCTTAATATAGCCCGCTATCTTTTTCTTTTTCTTGGGAGCCATTGTCTCCACTCCTTACGACTGTTTGCTTCGGAGAGCAACTCTCCGGGGTTTATCAGTACAGTACTTATCTAGCTATTCAACTATCTAACTATCTATCTCAAACGGGAGGTGAGAAGCGTCCCTCGCGGGCACCCGCCGTATGATTCGCAAACTAAAGGCGAGCCACTTGGTTGTAGCTCAGTTCGACCGGTGTCTCCCGACCGAAAATCGAAACCATGACCTTGACCTTGCCGGTTTCCGGCTGAACCTCGGCGATGGTACCGTCAAACTCGGCAAGAGGGCCGGAGATAACCTTGACGCTTTGTCCGACCTGCAGGTTCGACGAGGTCTTTTTCGGCGCATCCGAACGGGTGCGCTTCATGATTTTATTGTATTCCTCACGCGACAGAGGCGAGGGCTTACCCTGCGCCCCAACGAAGCCGGTGACGCCGGGGGTATTGCGCACAACGCCCCAACTCTGGTCGTCGAGTTCCATACGCACGAGGACATAGCCGGGGAAAACCTTCTTGTCGGTGGTGACGCGACGCCCGCCCTCTTTGATTTCGATGACCTCCTCGGTAGGAATCTGGACATCGAAAATGCGATTCTCAAGACCCATCGACTCAACGCGATGCCTGAGGTTATCCCTAACCTTATTCTCATAACCGGAGTACGTATGAAGTACATACCATTTCTTCGTCATGCTTGCTGTTCCGTCACTTCCTAAGGGTTGGTCGGGGTGCCCGTGTCCGTCGGGATAGACGAATCCGGCACCGCGCCCGGGTCAATGGCATCCACAGGAGGAGCCGAGAAGTTTTGTGCGAGGTCGGCGTACAGAGGCATGAGCCAGTTCATCACCCAGTCGAGGAGGAAGATGAGAACGCCAAAGAAAAGCAAGACACCCACGACGATGATGCTCATACGGAGTACTTCCTCGCGGGACGGCCACGTTGTGCGCTTTACCTCGGTGCGCACGTTCTTGAAGTAGGTGATAATTCTCGTAAAAACATTCGGCTTCTTGGGAGCCTGCTTGCCAGCCTTTGCTGACTTCTGCGCCGACTTGACAGGCTTATCCGTCTTTGCGGCCTTGCGCTGGTCCTTGGAATCTCCGGCGGGTTTATCCACCTTCGCGGGTTTTGCGGCTGGCGCGACGTCTTTCTTCACGTCCGCAGCCGATTGCCGGCTGTCCTCAACCGACGGTTGCCCGCTTTTCTTCGTATTGGCTTTCTTTCCCTGCTTTGAGGTCTTTTTTGCCATCTCTATCCTGTCAATTCAGTGGTACCGTGCTGGGGCTTGAACCATCTCAAACTCTGGCAGGCCAGGAGGGACTCTCTTTGCCCGGAGGTTCGCGCAAAGTTCGCGCTCACCTGTTCGAGTCCACAAACGTGCCACTGGCACGTTTGTCAGCCACAA
>JAIRTN010000098.1 GCA_031254905.1 Coriobacteriales bacterium | reverse complement strand
GCCGCCCATGAGATAGGGAACAAACTTAGCAAAAGCGGCATCATGGTTCTCGGCTATATTTTGTTCGTCATCGTCTGGTTGGGCGTCTGCGGCCTCGACAGTTCAACGTGGAACGATTCTCTCGGCAAGCCGAGCCGTATCCCCGTCATAAGCCCCCAAACAGCATCAGCATAAGAGCGTTCCGATGCCATCCGTGAGACTGGATTTCTCGCGGTGCTCGAAATGACGACCTATGAGTGTATTTGGGCTTCGCGCGGTAATGATATTCGAATGTCCGATGATATGTAGAGGGGGAATGGCGCCGGGCCCATGCCCGGCGCATGCATCACCGCGGGCGGCAAAGCCGCCTCGTGTACACGATTGTGAACCCGAAAGCGCTGGTAGGTTGTCATTTCGAGCGGAGCCCGAAGAGCGCAGAGAGAAATAGCGTCTCAGCCCCGTAGGCGCTCGAAGCGAATGGGGGTCGCAAGTTCGGGCTCCAACCACGCGCATATCGCGCGCGGGGTGGCTTCGCCCTCAAAAACCCCGCCGGCCCCTCCTTCTCCCCCATCAGCCTCATACTCAAAAGCACAGGGCACGGCCATACGCATGATTCCCGTGTCGAGCACCCAAGGCGTGCGCGTGCCCGGGCGCAAACGATGACTTCTCTGCCCGTTACGCACCCGAGGCCCACCAAGGTCATTCATTATCCGCAGCTTCCCATAGGCAGGATGCGCGTAAACCCCCGCACAGGCTGGCGGCAGCGGCTGGCGCCGAAGCGCAAAGGCCGCACGGTACTCCCGCTGCGTCTTGGCACCCCTCTCGGCATCAACCCGAGCATAAAAACTCTGCCAGTCATAGGGCTCGGCGCCCAGTACCGCGTCCGCAAGCATACGCAGCACAAACAACGGCACCTGCGACGCGTTTTGGTTCGTAAGCACCGCCAGCGCGCAACCATGCTCCGGCAAAAATCCCACTATGCTCTTAAACCCGGCGGTGGTGCCCCCGTGATGTATGAGCGGCACCCCGCGGTAACTCTCAACAAACCAGCCAAAGCCGTAAAACTCCTCATCGACAAACGGCGTTTCGTAGGACATCATCTCCCCCGCGCGGATAGGCGTCTGCGGCCTATGGGCTTCAAGGACGGAACGGGGGATAAGGTGCGGGCCGTCATCCGTATAGAGCGCGAGATTCGCCTGCCCCCAGCGCAGCAGGTCGCGCACGCTCATGCTGAGCGAGCCGGCGCATGCGGTGGAATCGCTGGACATCGGACGGACGGGCAAGGAGACACGCCCGAGCGTCGCAAGCGGCTGGGCGTAGTTATTGTCATAGCGTTCATACTCCCGCCACGCGGTGTAGGAGCGCGTCATGCCAAGGGGAGCAAAGAGGCGCTCGCGCACCACGTTGGCCCAAGGCTTGCCACTTACGCGCTCAACGAGCAAGGAGGCCAAGGCAAACATGTGATTTTGGTAGAAGAAGCGTTCGCGCAAATCCCAACAAGGCTCTAACCAGCGCAAAGAGGCAACTGTCTCCTCAAGCGTCGCATCCTCACGCGTCAAAAGCGTTGCGTCGTGACGCGGCAGTCCGCTGCGATGGGAGAGCATGTCGCGCACGGTAAGTTGCTCGGTGAGTTCGGGGGTAAAAAGTTCAAGTTGCGGCAGATAGCGCTTCACCGGGGTGTCGAGTTCGAGCAGCCCTTCGTCGGCCAGCAGTATGATGCACGAGGCGATGAAGGCCTTAGACACCGAGGCTATCGGGTAGATGGTGTCCTCGTCCACCGCGGCACCGGGTAACGCGCGGCGGCCAATGGCGCTATACCATGTCTCGCCACCCCATGAAACAGCCGCGACAACCGAGGGGGCGCAAAACGCCGAACGCGCCTGAGTCACAATGCCCTCAAAATCAACCTTACGCATAGCACCCTCCCATCATTGCCGGGCTCGAGACCGACAATCCAGTCCACAAGTAACGGCCACAAAGGCCCACAACGACCCGCAACGGCCCACAACCACTCGACTAGATACCCGGGACAAGCCCGGGTATGACAGAGGTGGCTAGCTATTCTTCAGCAGGATTGTCGCCATCATGTCCGCGACGTTCTCGCAGGCATCGATGCAGCGCTCCATACGCGAGAATACGTTGTTCCACTTCATGATATAGAGCGCGTCGTCGGCGTGGTTTTTGTACAGGTCGCGAATCGTGTCGGTGTAGAGCTTATCCGCTTCTTCCTCATAATCATTGACCTCAATAACCCGCGTGGCGAGGGCCCCGCCCTTCTTGAAGTTGCGAAACTCGCCAAGGGCGCCATGAAGCGCCGTGGCCGCGCGCTCCATGATGACGGCCATGGGCAACGCCCTGTCGTGAAGGTCATGTATGTCGTACATATAGACCTGTTGGAGAACATCCTCGGTGTAGTCAACGATGTCGTCGAGGCGATGCGCCATCTCGATGATGTCCTCGCGGTCGATGGGCGTGATGAACTCTTTGGCAAGATGCGTAAATATCTGATGATTCTGCTCATCGGCGGCGTTTTCGATTTGATGCATGGCCTCAAGATGCTCCAAGACTATCGTAAAATCGAAGTCTCGCATAACGTCGACGAGTTTTCTCGTCGCCTCACAGGCGTATTCCCCCTGTCGCGCCAACGCGTCAAAATAATCGAACCTGACCTTTGCCATAAAACCCGTTCTCCTTTCTATCTGCAAACCCGGCCGCGTATGAACCGGATGTCGCACAACTCACCCGAGGTGTTCGCGCACTATCTCATTGATAAGTTTGGGGTTGCCCTGCCCCCCGGTCGCCCTCATCGCCTGTCCCACAAAAAAGCCCAAAAGCCCAACCTTGCCGCTGCGGTACTCGGCGACCTTCTCCGGATTCTCAGCGAGAACCCGCTTCACAACCTCCTCGATGGCCCCAACGTCGGAAAGCTGGCGCATGCCTTGCTCCTCGACGATGATTTGCGGGCTTGCGCCGGACTTTACCATGAGCGCAAACACGTCCTTCGCCTGTTTGGAGGAGATGGTGTCCTCGGATATAAGCTGGGCAAGTTCGGTGAGGTGCTCGGGCACAAGACCGCTTTGCCCGAGCGTAACTCCGTTGGCGTTGAGGTGGGCCGCCACGTCGTTGAGCAAAAGATTCGCGATGGGCTTCGCGAGCGCAGGCGCAAGGCACACGGCCTCCTCAAAAAACGCGGAAAGTTCCACATCCCCCGCCACGTTGCCCGCGTCGGCCGCGGGCACGCCGAAGTCCTCAACATAGCGCCGCTTCTTCGCGTCCGGCAACTCGGGCAGACGCGCACGCACACCCTCGATAAACTCGTCGCTGAGGTCGTAGGGCGCAAGATCCGGCTCGGGGAAAAGCCGGTAGTCATCGGCGGTCTCCTTAACGCGCATCGTAACGGTGCGCTTGGCCGCTGGCTCCCAGTGCCGCGTTTCTTGCAAAATGACCCCGCCGCTCTCCAGCACCTCTGCCTGCCGGCAAATCTCGTAGGCAAGCCCATCATGCAGATTCTTAAAGCTGTTCATGTTCTTGAGTTCGGTCTTTGTGCCAAGCTGCGTGCTACCCCGGCGCCGCAGGCTCACGTTGCCGTCGCAGCGCAATGAGCCCTCCTCCATCGAACAGTCGCTGATGCCCAGCGTGAGGTAGATTTGCCGAAGTTTCTGGAGAAAGAGCCGCGCTTCTTCCGGCGTGCGGAGGTCGGGCTCGGTAACAAGCTCGATAAGCGGCGTGCCGCAGCGGTTGTAATCCACCAGCGAATAGGCCGCCCCGGTAATACGCCCATCGGCACCGCCCACGTGTATCATCTTCCCGGCGTCCTCCTCCATGTGGATGCGGGTGATGCCTATATGGGTACCATAGCCGTCCTCATCCCTATACAAAGTCCCTTCAAAGGCCACACGCTCCTTTGCGGCATTGCCAGCGACCTCGAGGTCAACGCCGCCGTTCATGCAAAAGGCCACCGGGCCCTGCGTGGTTTGGAAGTTCTTGGACATGTCTGGGTAGAAGTAGTTTTTGCGGTAGAACATGCTGCGTTTCATGATTTCGCAGCCAGTTGCGAGGCCCGCGAGGACGATGCTTTCGATGGCCGCGCGGTTGGGGACGGGCAGGGCGCCGGGCATGCCGAGGCAGACGGGGCAGACGTGCGTGTTGGGCGGCGCGCCGAATTCGATGGGGCAGGCGCAGAACATCTTGGTGTTCAGCGTGGTGAGCTCGGCGTGTACTTCGAGGCCAATGACGGCCTCCCAGCTTTGCAGCACCGATTGGAGGGTTTTTGCGGTCATCGGGCGCCTCCCTGAGGGGTGGGGGCTGCTGTCGCTGCCGTTGCTGTTGCTGACGACGCGACCGCCCCTTTTGGAGATTCAGAAAAATGGGGAGCCAGACGGGCGATGTGCGGGTAGCAGTCTTCCAGCGCGGCGGCGATACGGATGATGTTCTCGTCTTTGAATTGCGGGCCGACAATTTGCACGCCGACGGGCAGGCCGCTTTGTTCGCCCATGCCGATGGGCAGGGACAGGCCGCCGTTGCCCGCGATGTTGATGGGGATGGTGAAGATGTCTGAGAGGTACATTGCGGTGGGGTCGCCGATTTCGCCGAAGCGGAAGGCGGTGCGTGGGCTGACGGGGGTGACGAGGGCATCTACCTGCTCAAACGCGCGCGTGTAGTCCTGCGTGATGAGGGTGCGAACCTGCTGCGCGGGGTAGTAGTAGGTGTTGTAGACGCCGCTGGAGAGCAGATAGCTGCCGAGCA
>JAIRTN010000073.1 GCA_031254905.1 Coriobacteriales bacterium | reverse complement strand
TCTAACTCTGGAAGGGCGCGACGGGAGGGCGAACGGCTCTCCTTCTTCCTGTCCTCGGCCGGCAAAAAATTGTTCTCCTTGAGAAAAGAATCAAGGTCAAAATCGTCGAGCGGCGTGTTGCCCGCGTCAGCGTTTGTTTCCTTCATGCTGGTACCTTTTCCGGTTTTGTGCTCAAAACAAGCGTCGTAAACGACATTCTACCTTAAATGGTGCCAACGCGCGCGCGAAGGGTGCTGTTATTGCGGCGCAACATCCGCATAAGGGATGACCAGATGCCATCCGCACGACTAGATTTCTCGCGTTGCTCAAAACAAGGCCAGTCAAGGCACGCTTCGCTCTTTGGCCTTGACTGGCCTTGTTACCGCGCTATAAAAGCATAGCGCGGTAATGACAACCTAGGAGTGTTATCGGATATGAATGTCATTTCTCCCCATCCAATTATTAATCCTCGTCGTCGTCTTCTTTCGTTTCATAGAAATAATTAAGTTGTTTTTGCACTTCTCCATTTGGCAGCGATTTGCGACGTTCGAGCCTCTCTTTTGCCTCATACATGATTTCTTTGATCTTGCGCTCGAATTCGGTCTTGGGTGGCAACTCCGTCCAGTATTCCGCGACTGCGATACCCTCTTTGTCGATTTCCAGCAGTTCTATCTGGTCACGGCTTGCCGATGTGCAAAGCAGTAATCCTATGGGGGCTTCCTCTCCCTTTTGGCGTTCGTATCTGTCGAGCCACTTCAAGTAGAACCGCATCTGCCCCATGTAGGATGGCTTGAACTTTCCGATTTTCAGCTCTATAGCAATAAGGCGGCGCAAAATGCGGTGATAAAAGAGTAGATCGAGTACGAAGTCGTCACCATCCATCGTCATGCGCTTCTGGCGTTCGAGAAACGCAAGCCCATGCCCAAATTCAAGCATGAAAGCCTCAATCTCCGCGAGTACCGCTCTTTCCAAATCGGCTTCGAGGAAGTTCTCTTTCAAATCCAGCACATCGAGCAGGTATGGGTCTTTGAACACGTTAAACGGCACCACAGACTGCTCCGTCAGTTGCAAATCCGCGATCTCGCGCCGCTCATACGCCTTTCGAGAAATCTGGCGGCGCAGTTCGCGCTTGCCTAGTCGTCTGTCTACCGCGTCTTTTGCGTAATACCTGAACGCCTCATCAGACTTTAGCGGCAAAAGCGCAATGATGTGTGACCATGACAATTGTTGTGCCAGTGGAACAACAATCTCCACATCGGGAAACCTCTTTGCGAACTTCACCATTCGGGTCACATTCGCATAGTCGAAACTACCACCATACTTTTCTTGTAATTGTTGTGCCAGTGTCACAACAATTTGCTTCCCGTATGTTCCACGCCCTCCGTCAAGCACCGCAGAGCCAATCTGTTGCCCAACCTCCCAAAACATCAATGTCGTTTCTTGGTTGACGTACGCCCCGGCACGAAATTTTCGGTTCTCGATGATTTCTGCTATGCGGTTGAACAAGGTTGTCTCATCGATCAGCGAGGTTGTTTCCTGAGGGATAAGTGCGTCCTTTTTCTTGCTCATAGGTTCCGTCCTTGCCTGTTCTCTCGGTTCAACTCCATTTACCAATTCAGTTGTCGCTATGCAGTATGCTGCGGTAACACTTCGTAACTACCATCGACAGAAAAATCCGTGTTGCCGCTACTGCTGTATTTGTTCAGTATGTGGCGACCTGCGTGTGCTTGTGGGGACGAGGGGGATTACCGCGCTATAAAAGCATAGCGCGGTAATGTGTGTGAAGAGGGTTAGAGGTGGGAGAGGTCGTAGGGGGTCTCTTGGTATACGTAGTGGTTGAGCCAGTTTGCAAAGAACTGGTGGGCGTAGGTGCGCCAGCGGAGGAGGGGGGGCTGGGTGGGGTCGTTGTTGGGGTAGTAGTTGACCGGTGGGGCGACGTTGAGGCCGGCTTCGATGTCGCGGTGGTACTCTTTGTCGAGCGTGTCGATGTCGTACTCGAAGTGGCCCGTTACAAAGACCTGCCGATGGTCGGGTGTGGCGGTGACGACGGCGCCTGTCTCGGGTGAGCCTGCGATGAGGCTCAGGCCGGCCGCCTCTATATCCTCAACGAGCGCGGTGGCAAAGCGCGACTGCGGCATGAGGAAGGGGTCGTCGAGCCCTAGGAGCAGGCGGCTGCTGTTGTCGTGGCAGGTGAGCGGGAATACGCCGGAGAGTTTTTGCTCGAGGATGCGCTTCTTTACGCCGTGGAAGTAGTGGAGGCCCGCGTTGGCGCCCCAACAGATGAACAGCGAGCGGTAGACATGCGTGCGCGTCCACTCAAAAAGCGCGGTGAGTTCGTCCCAGTAGTCAACTTCCTCGAAGGGCAGGGTTTCCACCGGCGCGCCCGTGACGATGATGCCGTCGAAGCGACGCTCGAGTATGGTGCGCGAATCCTCGTAGAACGCCTCCATGTGACCGATGGAGGTATGTGTAGGGACGTGCCCTCCCATGGCAACAAGCGTTGTGTGGATTTGGAGCGGTGTGTTGGAGAGCAGGCGCAAAAGTTGGACCTCGGTGGCAACCTTTGCGGGCATGAGGTTGACGATGGCGATTTCGAGCGGTCGGATGTCTTGGCTCGTTGCGCGCTGCTCGGTCATGAGGAACACGTTTTCCTCGCGAAGAATGTCTATGGCTGGTAGACCGTCGGGTACGTTTACTGGCATGGGGGGCACTCCTTTGGGACTAGAGAGATTTACGGGGACAGACGGGGTTGTTAGGCTCCCTAACTAAATATACTCGATAGCGGCGAAGGCTTGCTCGAGGTCGGCAATAATGTCTTTAATGTTCTCGGTGCCGATGGACAGGCGGACGGTGGTTGGCGTGATGCCTGCCTCGAGCAGTTCGGTGGGGCTGAGTTGTGAATGTGTGGTCGAGGCCGGGTGGATGACGAGGGATTTGACGTCTGCGACGTTTGCGAGCAGCGAAAAGAGGCCGAGTTTCTCCGTGAATATGCGGGCCTGCTCGGCGGTGCCGTCGAGTTCGAAGGTGAAGATGGTGGCGCCGCCGTTGGGGAAGTATTTTTGGTAGTTCTTGTGGCTGCGATGTGTGGGCTGGCTTGGGTGGTTGAGTTGCCTGACCTTGGGGTGTTCTTGCAGGTAGTCGAGGACCGCGAGCGTGTTTTCGACGTGGCGCTCGATGCGCAGCGACAGGGTTTCGAGTCCTTGGAGAAAGAGGAAGGAGTTGAGCGGGGCGAGCGCGGAGCCGGTGTCGCGCAGCAGGGTGACGCGGGCTTTGATGATGTAGGCGATTGCGCCGACGGCCTCGGTGAAGACGACGCCGTGATAACTGGGATTGGGAGAGGAGAGGCCCGGAAACTTGTCGTTCTTATCCCAATTAAAAGTGCCGCCATCCACGATGACGCCGCCGATAGAGGTGCCATGGCCGCCGATGAATTTGGTGGCGGAATGGACGACGATGTCCGCGCCGTACTCGAGAGGCCGCACGAGATAGGGGGTGGCGAAGGTGTTGTCCACGATGAGCGGGATGCCCGCCGTGTGGGCCACGTGGGCGAGGGCCTCGATGTCGGGGATGGTTGCGTTGGGGTTGCCGATGGTTTCGATGAAGATGAGTTTTGTGTTGGGCTGGATGGCCGCCGCGACGGCGCTTGGGTCGGAGGCGTCGACGAAGGTTGTCGAGATGCCGAAGTCTTTGAGGGTGTTGCTGAACAGGTTGTAGGTGCCGCCGTAGATGAAGCGGTCGGTTATGATGTGGTCGCCGGAGCGCGTGATGTTTTGGATTGCGTAGGTGATGGCGGCCGCGCCGGAGGAGACAGCGAGTGCCGCCGCGCCGCCTTCGAGTGCGGCGATGCGCTGCTCGAATACGTCGGAGGTGGGGTTCATGATGCGCGTGTAGATGTTGCCGGGTTCTGCGAGGCCGAAGCGGTCGGCCGCGGACTGCGAGCTGGGGAAGACGTAGGACGTGGTTTGGTAGATGGGCACCGCGCGTGCGTCGGTGGCTGGGTCGGGCGATTCTTGGCCGACGTGGATTTGCTTGGTTTCGAAGGCCCAGGTGGAGGGGGTGCTTGTGGGCGCTGGGGTGGTTGGGGTGGTTGGGGTGCTTGTGGGCGCTGCGGTCGTTGAGGTCGCGCTATCTATGTTCGACATGGTATTGGTATCCTTTCGTGACGTTTGTGGCTTGGTTTGCCTTTGGTTGCTTGTGGTGCTTAGTTGGTGCTGGGTAGTTAGTGGGGCAACGGGGGTCGACGCTGGTTGGTGTTGGCTGCTTGCCTGCGGCTTGCTTGCTGCTTGCTTGCTGCTTGTCGCCGCTTGCGGCTTGCTTGCTGCTTGCGCGGGCCAACATGAACCGGGTTCGGGCAAAACACAGAGCCAAACGTAGGCCATCTTGAGCAGGGAGTCTCGAAGGACAGAACATGACGAAACAAAACGATGGGGATATGAATTTTTCGGGAGGTTTGCGTATCTGCTCGCAATGGAAACGACGAAAGACGCTGGGCTCGCAAGAACCGGAAGCGTCAGCGGGGCATTCGCCCACTCATGGTGACAAGCACCTTGCGTTGTCCAGAAACGTTGGTCACAGGACTCCTCGATACGCCGAAAACGAACGGGAGCAATCTTACCGGTTTACCCGTATTCCTGTCAAGCGACG
>JAIRTN010000008.1 GCA_031254905.1 Coriobacteriales bacterium | reverse complement strand
CCGCCGGCGTTGTCGGCAACAGGTCCATATGCGTCCACACCAACCGTGGTTGCGGTGGTGGTGAGCATACCGAGAGCCGAGAGGCCCACGCCGTAGATGCCGAACTGCACGGCCGTCTCGGGGCTGCCAACCTGCATACCGCAGATGTAGGCCACGGCAACCGCGCCGACAAGAACGATGGCCGGCAAGACGGTGGAGAGCATACCGGTTGAGAGGCCCTCAATAATGTTGGTTGCATAGCCACTCTCGGAGGCCAGGGCAATTTTTTGGACGGGCTTCCTATGGTAAGAGGTGTAGTACTCAGTTATCTTGCCGATGGCCAGACCGGCGGCCAGACCAGCAGCAGCGGAACCGAAGAACCAGATGGTCGCCAGGTTCATATTGGAGCTATTCTGCCAGAGTATAACCACGAGGAGAATCATCACGAAGACGATGCCGGAGGTCAGGAAGGTACCACGGTCGAGCGCCTTGTGAATTTTCGAGGAATCGTTGGTGTTCACGGCGAACAGGCCGATGATTGACGCGATGATGCCACCCGCCGCGAGCACCAGCGGCAAAACGAGGGCGAGAAGCGCATCGGTGCCGGTGATGACGTTGGCCGCGGTCATAGCCACGGCGAGCGCCATCGGCGCGAGGATGGCGCCAGCGTAACTCTCGTAGAGGTCGGCTCCCATGCCCGCAACGTCCCCGACATTATCCCCAACATTATCTGCGATAACGCCAGGGTTACGGGGATCATCCTCGGGGATACCGGCCTCGACCTTGCCGACGAGGTCGGCGCCGACGTCGGCAGCTTTGGTGTAGATGCCGCCGCCAACGCGAGCAAACAGCGCGATGGAGGAGGCGCCCATGACGAAGCCGTCCACCGCCTCGATGTTATGGAAGAGGTTGACGTTGCCCACCAGCAGCACGATGGCCCAAAGCGAGAGACCCATGAGACCGAGGGAGGCAACGGTGAGGCCCATAGTGAGGCCGGAGCGGTAAGCGACGCGCAGGGCCTTTGCGATACCTGTGGTGGCCGCCTGCGTGGTGCGCGTGTTAGCGCGGGTCGCCACGTACATGCCGATGTAGCCGGCAACAACAGAAAGGGCACCGCCCGTGAGGAAGGCAGCCCAGGTGAGGCCCGGCACAGCGAAGAACAGAATGACAGCGACGACGAGGGCGAAGATGATGAGCGCCCGATATTCTGCGAACAAAAACGCCGTGGCGCCTTTTTGCACCAGCCCCGAAAGGTGTTGCATCCTCTCGTTACCGGGGTCCTGCTTGAGGACCCAGAACGCAAGATAGGCCGCGACCCCCAATCCGATGACCGCCGCAATAGGTGCCAGCCACGCAAGCATCTCTGCCATGAATTCCTCTCCTCTCAAACGACAGCACACAAACCCCGGGGACAGTCCCCGGACACGAGCACAAAACCGCGTGAAACAAGCGGCTCGACAATTCTACTGGAAATGGGACAGTTTCAAAAGCCCTGAAACATGAAAGGTGGTCAGGGGGCCATGCGGGGCGTGCAAGGGGCATGCAAGGAGTGTGCAAGGGGCGTACAGGGGGCATGCAAGGGGCATGCAAAGATGACGGGTTCCCTGGGTCTCTATAAAGAGAGGGCGCGAGCCTGCTCGATGTTGCTTTGCACGACGCGCTTGAGTTCGTCGACAGTGGGAAACGCCTGCATGGGACGCAGGTACTCGACAAAGGAGACCTTGATTCGGCGGTCATAGAGGTCGCCCTCGAAATCGAGCAGATGTGCCTCGATGGTTGAGGGCACGTTATCGAAGGTGGCCGGCACGCCAACGGAGATAGCGGAACGATAGCGCTGGCCCTCCGCCTCGACGATACCCGCGTACACACCATCCGCGGGACGAACCAGCCGCTCCTCAAGCTCGAGATTTGCGGTGGGAAACCCGAGCTCTTTGCCCATATTGCGTCCGCCGGTAACCCGCGCCCACAGGAAGTACGAGCGCGTGAGCAGCTGGTTTGCAAGCGCGATCTCACCAGCTTGCAACGCGTTGCGAATGCGCGTTGAGGTCACGGGAAGTCCCTCGTCAGAAAACAATTTGTGAGCGGAGACGGTGCAGTCGCGCTGCGCCCCCCAAAGGCGCAAGTCGTCAACCGTGCCTGTGGCCCGATGTCCAAAACGAAAGTCTGCCCCCACGTGGATGCCACGCGGGGTGCCGTGGGCGGCGATGACCGTGTTGAGAAACTCGACCGGTTCCTGGGAGGCCAGCACCTCGTTGAAGGGGATGACGAGAACGACGTCCACACCACTGGTCGCAAGCAGCCCAACGCGGTCTTCGTTGATGAGGAGCTTGCGCTGGTCGGCCGGCTTGAGGAAAAGCTCGTCGGGGTCCTTGTCGAAGGTGATGGCAACCGCAGACAGCCCGGCGCGGCGCGCCTGTGCCACCGCCTCGCCGATGACGAAGCGGTGCCCCTCGTGCAGGCCGTCGAAGACGCCGATGGCGCAGACGAACTCGCCGAGCGCTGAGTCGGTGGTAAGAGGGATGACCGCGGCCGGCTGAACGGACGGTCGGGCGGCCAGCTGAGCGGGCGGCTGAGCAACCCCCTGAGCAGACGGGCGAGAGGCCACCTGAGCGGACGGACGGACGGACGGCTGGGCAACCCCCTGTGCGGGCAGCCCGAAATCGGCAACAGGGTCGAGAAAACAAGCCCGCAGCGCCCCGACATTCTCCGCATCTTGCAGCTCTTCGAGGGTATGGGCCGCCTCAACCGAAAGCGCGCCCACACGCGTGCGGCGCAGCGCCCCCAGGTGCGCGCGGGAACCAACCGCCTCGCCGAGGTCACGCGCGAGCGCGCGGATATA
>JAIRTN010000090.1 GCA_031254905.1 Coriobacteriales bacterium | reverse complement strand
CGCTCTTTCTCCCGCCAGAGCGCTTCGACGTAGGAAGTGGGGTCGGGGTCGGTGTCACGGGCAAGACTGGAGAGAAGGTCGGCAACATTGGAGAGGCGAGAGGAGGTGACGCTGGAGCGGGGTGCCTCCACATTGGAGACGAAGCGGATGGCCGCCAGTGCGGAGGGTGATAGTTCCACCGTTTCCTCACGCCCTTCGCCGGGACGACGGACGATAAGTCGGGCGGAAACCCAGTCGGCGAGGTATTCCTGAGCGCTACGAGGAAGGTCGAAGCCATAGTCGCGCAGAGCAGAGAGGTCGCCTTCCAGCAGCTCAAGAAATTCCGCAGCCGTCCTGACGCGCTGCTGGCCGCCCAGATGTTCGCCAAGTATGGCGGCTATAACCGGCAGGGTCTCCTTGCGTAGAAGCTGTAGCCCAAAATCGGATTCCTGAAGGCGCCGAAGCGTCACAGCCCGGGCAGCAACACGCTCGCTGCTCACAACATCTCCCTGACTCGCTGGCTTCTCAACACACAACCCCTTTACCGGCTTATTCTGCGTTGTCCATGATAACAGGATGACATCTGAAGCGTCGATGAGGAACGATGTTTACCGTACGGCTTCTTTTTCTCTTTTTTTGCAAACAGCGAACAACGAGAAACAAAACTGTTACGCGCGACAATGTAATCAATGGCGGAGAGGGCCGGGTTTCTGCCGGGTTTCTGCGCGCGGAGGAATGGGAGTTTTTCGAGAGGTTTTCGGCACTTCCCGGGTTTGCTGTGGTACACTATAGCCGTTAACGTAGTCTAAACGCAGCAGTAAATGAGCAGACCGGTGAAACATACTCTCAGCAGCGAATGTATTGACCCTCGCGCGGCGCGTTCCGTTTGCGTCCTCGGGCGTGGGCTGACGGGCAACGCGGTTGCGGCGTTTTTTCGCGCCTTGCCCGAGCCGCCTACCCTTGCGCAGTATGCCGATGACGACATGATTTCGGGTTCCTTCGATTTGGCGATTGTGAGCCCCGGGATTCCTCCGACCAGCCCGCTGGTTGTGCGGGCGCGCGAACATGCTCGAGAGTTAATAGGCGAGCCTGAACTCGCGTGGCGCCTTTCGCCCGAGCGGTGGATAGTGGTGAGCGGGACAAACGGTAAGACCACGACAACCGCACTGACCGCGCATCTGCTGAATGCCTGTGGCATGCAGGCGCGCGCTGCTGGCAATATCGGGACGACCTGCATAGAGGCCATACAGGCGCGTGCGGCGGGGGAGTACCTCGTTGCCGAACTTTCGTCCTACCAGCTTGCGTACGCAAACACGCTTAGCCCCGAGGCCGCGATACTCCTCAACATCACCCCCGACCACTTGTCGTGGCACGGTTCGTTTGAGGCCTACCGCGAGGCCAAGCTCAGTATTCTTGAACGCTTGGAGCCCGGTGCCCCCGCCGTCATCGACGCGACGCTTGAGGAAACTCGTGCCATCGTGCGCGCGCGACGCGACGCGGGGAAGCGCGTCATACCCATTGGCACAGCGAGGGGCCTGCGCGACGACATGACTGTCTCCTGCGGAGCCGCCGAAGCGGCCTTTATCGACCCCGAAAACGAGATGCTTACCTGCGTTGTTGATGGACACCGCGTTGCCGTTCTCGGGTTTGGACAGCTTAAGATAAAGGGCGAGCATAATGGGGAGAATGCCTTGGCCGCCGCCGCCGTGGCTCTTGCGCTGGGCGCTGAGCCGAGGGGCGTGGCGACGGGACTTGCCAGTTTTGAGCCGCTTGAGCATCGCATTGAACCCTGTGGTAGCGTGGGGGGCGTCGCGTTTTTTAACGACTCCAAGGCGACGAACCCCGAGGCAACCCTTAAGGCGCTTGCCGCCTTTGACGATACGCCGTTGCTCGTTATGCTTGGCGGTCGCGATAAAAACACCCCGCTCGACGAACTCGTCAAAGCCGCTGAGGTGTCCTGCAAGGTTGTCATTTGTTATGGAGAGGCGGGGCCGCGTTTTGCCCATGCCTTTGAGGATTCGGTGCGTCGTGGTTGCATCGAGAGTGTTCTTGTTGCTGACTTTGCCACCGCCTTTGCCACCGCGGTTGCCCATGCGCGGGAAAACGACGCCGTGCTTTTATCGCCGGCCTGTGCTTCGTTTGATGAGTTTACCTCGTACGAGCAGCGCGGCACGGTTTTTAAGGCATGCGTGGCGGCCTTGAGCGATGGGCGAGATGGCTGCGACTGTGTCGGCCGTGGTGGGCATGATGGGCGAGGTGTATGATGTCGCGCGCATCCACACGCGAGGCTAGGCCAGCACGCGGCATTCCCGTGCGCAACGCACCCGTGCGCAACGCACCCGCGCGCGGTGCCAGCGCCAGCGCCGTCGCCACCCGCGTCCGCAGCGCCTCTGCCCCCTCGCGCCCCCAACCCTCCGCCCCCCGCGCAGGCGCCAGCGCCCCCAAACCCGCCCGCCCCAAATCCACCCCCAAGTCCCCCTCCCGCAGGCTCAAAATCCCCGCCCGCGTCCTCGAACCCCGCCTGCTGTTCATCGTTTCAACCGTCATGCTCCTCGTCTTCGGCTTGGTCATGGTCTACTCGGCCTCCTTCGTCGAGGGCTTCACCAACCCCAACATCCAAGACAGCGCCTACATCTTCAGGCGCCAAGTGATGCTCGTCGGCATAGGCCTTGTCGCCCTTCTCGCCATGCTCATCTTCGACTACCGGGTCTGGAACAGTGTCGCCTCGTGGCTGCCGTGGGCGCTTGCCATCGTCTTACTCATCCTCACACACATCATGGGCAACAATGAACTCGGCGGCCAGCGCTGGATTGACATCTTCGGCCTCAACCTGCAACCCTCAGAATTCACCAAAGTCGCCCTGATTCTGCTGGCAGCAATGCTCGTGGTCAAACTCCACAGCACCATCGAGAGGATACCGCTCCTCGTCCAAATCGCCGCCGCCATCGGCCTGCCCACGCTGCTCATCATGCTTCAGCCCGACCTCGGCACCACCCTCATCATCCTCGTGGGCATCGTCGCCGTCGCGTGGTTCGGCGAACTCTCGATGAAGCCCCTCGCGGTCGTCGTCGCCCTCATCGGCCTTGTGGGCGTCGCCGCCATCAAATTCTCCCCCTTCCGCGTCGGCCGCATCGAAGCGTGGCTCGACCCTTGGGCCTACGCCTCCGACGAAGGTTATCAAATCGTCAACTCCTTCTACGCCTTCGCCGACGGCGGCGTCGCGGGCGTGGGGCTCGGCATGTCCCACCAAAAGTACCTCTACCTGCCCCAACCCTACAACGACCTCATCTTCCCCATCATCGGCGAGGAACTCGGCGTCATCGGTGCCATCCTCGTCGTCCTCCTTTTTCTCGTCTTCCTCTACGCGGCCTTCCGCATCGCCCGCAACGCCCCCGACCTATTCGGCCGCGTCGTCGCAGGTTCCGCCGCCGCCATGATAGGCTTCCAAGCCTTTCTCAACATGCTCTGCACGGTCAACCTTCTGCCCATGACGGGTAAACCCCTGCCCTTCTTCAGCGCGGGCGGCAGCTCAATAATCGTCACGCTCATGCTCGTGGGGCTCATCCTCAATGTCTCGCTGCGTTCGCGCGGCACCGACGAGGCCCACGCACGCCGCGACGAACTCCTCATCATCGATGGCGGCCGCACAAACTCCCGTACCGCTGGCTTGCCCGTGGGCGCGGCAGGCTTCTCGGGGCTCTTGAGCGCCCTCACCCCCAAGCGCCTCAACCAGTCTTTCCGCAGGCAGACCGCACAAAATCACGCTCCACAGAAAAAGATAAATGGGGATAAGGTCGGGCGCTTTGCACCCGCAACTCTCCCAAATCCCCCAATGCCCTCGGCCTCCCCGCGCAGTCAACTCGCCCGCTCTCAGACCCTGCGCAGGCAAGCCGCTCACCCGCGTCCCGCGCCTGCCAACCCGCGTCCCGCGCCCGCCAACCCACGTCCCGCCCCACCCGCTCCCCCCAAGGAGCGCTTCCGCAGGCAGCCCGTGCGCAGCCAAGGCGCGCAGACGGCGTTTCGCAAGGTGCCATCCCGCGCCCCTGAGCCCGCGAGGAACCAGCAGGCTCGTCCCCTCACGACCGCCTCCCAGAGGGGCACGCGGCGATGAGAATCGCGATTACCGGCGGCGGTACGGCGGGGCATATCAATCCCGCTCTCGCCGTTGCCCAAGAACTGCGCTCATACGGTCACGAGGTCAGTTATGCCGGTACTCCCCAAGGGCTTGAGGCGCGCCTTGTGCCCCGGGAGGGGTTTCCCTTCGTCAGCTTCGAAGCGGCGGGCTTCAACCGGCGCAAGCCGCTTACGCTCATCACCTCCTCGGCAAAGATAGCCGCCAGTTCTCTGCGGGCGCGCCGTTGGCTTGCCACCTTCAAGCCGAGCGCGGTCGTTGGTTTTGGGGGCTACGTGTCGATACCGGTTGGTTTGGCGGCAAGCCAACTGAAGATACCTCTGGCAATCCACGAGCAAAACGCGACGAGCGGCATGGCCAATCGCTTCCTTGCCAAACGCGCTCAGCTTATCGCGCTGTCCTATGAGAGCGCCGCGCGGGAGTTCAACACGAATGCCACCGTCGAAGTCGTCGGTAATCCTGTGCGCTCCTCGTTGCTTGAGCAGGATGGCCCTTCCGCCCGCGCTGCCTTCGGGCTGCCCGCGGAGGCAACAGTTCTGCTCGTTTTCGGCGGCAGCCTCGGCGCCCGCCATCTCAATGAGGCCCTCGTCGCCTGCGCCGAGCGTCTGCTGTCCCTCGAGCGCCTGCACGTCCTGCACGTCACGGGTACGCGCGATTTCGAGCAGACCGAAGCCGCGATTGCGCGCATCCCTCAGGCAAAGGAGCGCTGGCACCTCATCGACTATTGTGACCGCATGGGGGAGGCCTATGCCGCCGCCGATGCCGTCTTGTCGCGCGCGGGGGCAACAACGCTCGCGGAAATAAGCGCCCTCGGCATGCCCGCGCTGCTTATTCCCTATCCCCATGCCGCGGCCGACGAGCAGGCCACCAACGCGCG
>JAIRTN010000061.1 GCA_031254905.1 Coriobacteriales bacterium | reverse complement strand
CGCAGCCGTTCTTTGGCGCGCTCCAACTGCTGCTGGCGGGCAGACAGTTTGAAGGTCTTGCTGAGGTCGGTGGCCTTGAGAATTTCGTTCATGAAACTTCCTTTCGGTGGTGCCTCGTGGGTGGTGCCTCGTGCATGGTGTCGGTATGTCAGTATACCAGTGCGGTGGCGGCGGCTCAGGGGCTCTGGGGCTCTGAGGCTCTGAGGCTCTGCGGGCGCCTCAGCCCCGCCGGTTGAGATAGATATTCAAAAGAATAAAAAGAGATGTCATGGTGAGAAGGATGCAGCTAATTACGCTGGAGACAGTCTCCCGCTCAAGATATAGCGAGACAAGGATGGCCGCAGCCATGAGGATGGCCATGATGAAGATGGTCAGGTGGGCGGCCTGCCCCCTGATTTGGTCCGCCCGCTCGTCGTGCTTGAGACGTTCCTGTTCGCGTGCATAGGCGGGGCTTATGCGCGCGATGACAAAGGTAAGCGCGCCAGCTCCGACAATCCCGCCGCCGACGCCCGTTAAAAAGGAGGTCCAAGGCCCATCGGAGACAAACGAGAACGCCATGCCAATGCCCAGCAGCAGCATGCCAACAAGCACCAGTATCAGGCGCCCCCTATCCGTAATTCGGTTAATCATGCTGTTTCTTCCTTTCCCTCGTAGATGAATATTTCCTCGACACTCCGATTGAAGAAGCGGGCAATCTTAAACGCGAGGGTGATGGACGGGTTGTACCGCCCGTTTTCCAGCGAACTGATAGTCTGGCGCGAGACATCGAGAATCTCGGCCAATTCCTCTTGAGTGACTGCCCGCTCATGTCGCAGTATTTCAATCCGATTTTCCACTGGAATCCTTTCATGTAAAGCTGACTTTACGTCATAGTACACTCCCGTCGCGGGGATGTCAAGTAAACTTTACGTCAATTTTCGGATTATTTTTTTGGATGTTTGTGATAAGTACGGGGCGCTTGCTTGTTCGGAACTTCCCCAACTTCGCGTTATAATGGTTTTCGGCACTGTATCGCTATGGAACAAATGAACTAAACCGAAGCAGAAAGGGCTTGTTATGTCCGGACATTCCAAATGGGCTACCACCAAATACCGCAAGGCGGCACAAGACGCCAAGCGTAGCGCGCTGTTCTCTAAACTCTCGCGCAATATCACCGTCGCGGCAAAGGAAGGTGGCGACCCCAATCCCGATAACAACGCCTCTCTCGCGGCGGCCGTCGCAAAGGCAAAAAGCTATTCGCTCCCTCGCGATAAAATCGACACCGCCATCAAGAAAGCCTTCGGCACCGGCAGCGACAGCGCAAACTTCGAGAACGTCATCTATGAGGGCTATGGCCCGGCGGGTGTGGCGGTCTATATTGAGGCGCTTACCGACAACCGCAACCGCACCGCCGCCGACGTGCGCTCGGCCTTTAGCCATAGCGGTGGCAACCTCGGCACCACCGGCAGCGTCGCCTTCCAGTTTGAGCGTCGCGGCCAAGTTACGGTGGAGAAGGCGCAGGCCCCCGACGAGGACGAGTTCATGATGCTCGTTGCCGACGCGGGCGGCGAGGACTACGAAGACGCGGAGGAGGAGTGGGTTGTTCTCACGGCTCCCACCGAGTTGGCAAACGTCAAAAAGGCCCTCGAAGACGCAGGCGTGGAGGTCAAGGGTTACGAACTTATTATGGAGCCCACCACGCCGACCGAAGTAAGCGTCAGTGACGCGAAAAAGGTTATGCGCCTCATTGACCGGCTTGAGGAACTTGAGGATTTGCAAAACGTCTATCACACGATGGACATAACCGACGAAATCGCCGCGGCCCTTGACGAGTGATTTTCTATGCGCCTTGTCATTGCCCACGTAACGGAGGTTCACGAGCCACAACACGGTGTGCAGCGACTTACGGTCGAAGTGTGTCAAGGGGACGTATCTGTTGACACATTCTCCCAAGTGACACATGTCTCCGTTCCACTGGAGGCCCTGCGCTACGAGGCCCTCGCGCCGCCCTGTGAGGTCGGCGACACGCTCCTTATCAACACCACGGCGGTTGACCTCGGGCTTGGCACGGGTGGCGTGGGCTTTGTGGTCGCAAATCTCACGGCAATCGAGCGCAGCGGCCCCCTTGCCTTTAACGACGATGTCTCCGCCGGTCATATCATGAAGCTGCGCTATACGCCGCTGCAGCATGAAGCCCTTTCCGTGGAGGAACCCGCCTCACCTCATCACGAGGTTATGCAGCAAGCTCATACGCTCGGGGGCATCCCCGTGGTCTGCTGCGAACTGCACAGCCAAGTGCCGTTGGTCGCGGCGGCAATCAAGTACGTCATGCCCGAGGCGCGTGTCGTCTACTGTATGACCGACGAGGCTGCGCTGCTCGCTTCGTTCTCGACGCTTCTGGCGGACATGCGCCAAGTTGGCCTCATCGACCTGTCAATAAGCTGCGGTCAAGCCTTCGGTGCCGACATGGAGGCGGTAAACCTCTACTCCGGCATGTTGGCGGCAACGGCGGTTTGCGCGGCCGATGTCATCATCTGCGCTCAAGGCCCGGGCATCGTCGGCACCGCGACGCGTTTTGGCCATGGCGCTCTTGCTCAGGCTCAGGCGCTTAATGCCGTCGCTTCCCTCGGTGGCGTGCCGATAGCCCCGCTACGTCTCTCGTTTGCCGATGCGCGCAAACGGCACCACGGCGTGAGCCATCACACGCTCGTCGTCTTGGGAACAGCCTGTCTCGCCCCGGCGCTCATACCCCTCCCCGATGACCTAAGCCCTCAGCAGGCGGCAACGGTCAAGCGACAACTGGAAGAATCGAACATCTTCGGCCGCCATATGGCCGCCGATGTTTCCGTGGCAGGTGCGGCCATCGATACGCGCGGCTTGCGGGTGACGACGATGGGACGCGCCCAAGCCGAGGACCCCGCGTTCTTCTCCGCAGCCTATGCCGCAGGCATCCTTGCCGCCAGTATCGCCGCGAACCCTCGTGCCGCCGAGGTTTCGGCCGAGCCCCCTCACGAGCCCCCGGCCACCCCCGCGCCTCCCGCTAACCCCGTCTCCGCCCCCACCGAGCCAGCCATCGACCCAGTCACCGCCCCACCCCCGCAACCAAGCGCAGGCTAAGCGTGGCAAGACGGCCCCCCAAAGCCCCAAGAGCCTCCAAGGTCCTCAAGGCCCCCAAGGCCCCTGGCGGCGCGTCCGCCGCATCCATCCCTGCCGGCGCGCCCGCCGCCGCCCGCCCCGCCGTCGAGCCCAAGCCCCCCTCCTTTCGGGCGCTCGACGAGTTCTTGTCCTATCTCGCCATCGAAAAAGGCTCCTCAAAACTCACGCTCGAAGCCTACGGGCGCGACCTCACCCGCTACCTCACGTGGCTCGCCGAGCGTGGCATCCGCGAGGTCGGCGCGGTCGGCCGCGAAACAATAACGGACTACCTCATCGAGCAACGCTCGGCCACGCCCGCCCCCGCCGTCACGTCGCAAAAACGCTTCGTCTCGTCGCTGAGGGGCTTTCATCGCTTCTGCGTCCGCGACGGCATCGCCCCCGCCGACCCAACCACCACCCTCCGCCTGCCCAAAACCCCCGCAACGCTCCCGCACACGCTGAGCCTCCAGCAGGCAAAAGAGCTGCTCGAACAGCCCTTCCCCCCAACTCCCCTCGGCGCGCGGGACCGGGCGCTGCTCGAACTCATGTACGGCTGCGGCCTGCGGGTTGCCGAGGTCGTCGCCCTCAACCGAACGGCCATCTTCCCCAATGAGGGCTTTTTACGCGTGACGGGTAAGGGGGATAAGGAGCGGGTCGTTCCGATTGGCGAACTCGCCCTGCGCGCACTGGATGACTATCTCAGCTGGCACCGCGGCCTTCTGCACACCAAGGGTGTCGCTGCGCCACCCGAGGGCGCCGCCGTCTTTCTCAACGCGCGCGGCCGTCGCCTCACGCGCCAAGGGGTCTTTGACATTGTCAGGCACTACGGCGCCGAGGTTGGTATCGAGGAGTTGCATCCCCACACGCTGCGTCACAGTTTTGCTACGCATCTTCTCGAGGGCGGCGCCGACCTCCGCACCATCCAAGAGTTGCTCGGCCATTCCGACATCTCCACAACACAGATATATACCCATGTCGACCGAAGCCACGTCAGAAAAGAATACAACCAGTCCCACCCCCGCGCCCGCCTCGAATAGCCCTTCCTCCCACTTTCATCATTGTTGGGCTTGACCCGACAATCTAGTCAGCGAGCAACGATTCGTAATCGCACGGCTCGATACCCGGGACAAGCCCGGGTATGACGGGAGGGTGGCTCTGGGGGCGGGTACTCTATATGGATTGTGGGTGGGGGAGGAAGCACTATATGTTGTGGTTTTTGGGAGACAAAATGTGGGCGCAACGGTAGCAGTTACCCCGCACCAGCCACGAATCCCGAAATTTATGCGATACCTTCAACACCAAAAAATTATGCCTTTACCAGTAAAAATAATAAAGAATTACCAAAAATCAGTTGTCAGGTGTTGAAAAGTGGGGTACTATGCCTCTATGCACAAGTGAGTCAAGAAGCACCAAACGCACAAAGGAAGGTAGCATGAGTGGCCTCGGTGGAACATCCACACATCCCATGGATAAGAAAGGCCGTATCTCCCTGCCCTCTAAACATTATAGGGTGCTTCTTGATGACCTTGCTGTTATTAAGGGTCCCGATAGGAAATTTCCCTGCCTGTGGGCGTACAGGGCAAGCGAGTTCGATGCGTGGGCGCGAAACTTCCTCGAAGGCGACGAAGGCTTTCAGCAGAGGAGCGCTTCTCAAAACGCTCTCAAGCGGAGACTGTTCGCCAGTCGCGAGGACATCACGGTTGATGCCGCGCAGCGCATCCTCATTCCGAAGGCCCTTCGCGGCTATGCGTCCCTTGAGGAGACTGTCGTCATCGTCGGTGTGGATGACCACATCGAGATATGGAACCCCGACGTCCTTGAGGAAGCCGACGAATTCTACGACGAACATGAGCTTATGGATCGTCCGTAAGGGACCAGTGGCGCCTTGACAGCGGAATATCGGCATACACCCGTCATGCTCCCCGAATGCAGGGAGGCGCTGGCGCTGAAGCCGGGCGAAGTCTACTGCGACTGTACTCTCGGCGGAGCGGGCCACGCACTCGGATTGGCTCGCGACCTTGAGCCAGATGGCCTGCTCATCGGCATCGACCAAGACACGACGGCGCTCGAAGCAGCGTGCGAACGCATCCGGGGGACTTATCCCCATTTGAACTTCATCCCTCTCCATGGGAATTTTGGCGCCCTTGATGAGTTGCTCGTTTCGGCAGAGCTTCCCGGCATCGACGGATTTCTGTTCGACTTGGGCGTTTCGTCGCCCCAACTCGATACCCCCCAGCGGGGTTTCTCCTATGCGCGAGAGGCCCCCCTTGATATGAGGATGAATCCGGGCAAACAGAACATAACCGCAGCAGAGGTCATCAACACCACAAACGAAACAGACCTCGCCTGGATTCTTCATGAATATGGAGAGGAGCGCTGGGCATCCCGCATCGCGCATTTCATCGTGCGGGAGCGTGAGAAACGGCCCCTCGAAACCACCACGGAGTTGGTGGAGCTGGTGAAGGCGGCCATTCCGGCGGGGGCTCGCAGAGCGGGAGGGAATCCCGCCAAGAGGACATTTCAGGCACTGAGGATTGCGGTCAATGGGGAAATAGAAGCGCTGAAAAGCGGTCTGGAGGCAGCATTGCGCTGGCTCAATCCCGGAGGCCGCATCGTTGTCATCAGCTACCATTCGCTGGAGGACCGCATCGTTAAGGAGGCCTTCGCGCAGGCGGCAAAGGGGTGTATCTGTCCGCCGGAGTTACCGGTGTGTACGTGTGGGCATGAGCCGATACTTTCGTCTGTGAGAGGAAAGCCCCTTCGCGCGAGTGAAGCGGAACTTGAGCGTAACCCGCGCGCCAAAAGCGCAAAGTTGCGCGTTGCGGTAAAGAGGAATGAGCAGTAGGGCGGCAAACGTAAACGCAGCATAAACGCAGCGGCGGTGACATGGCCCGCCGGAAAACGAACGAGGGCGGTGGCATGGCCCGCCAGAAACGAAGTAGACAGTATGGCAACAGCACTCGCATATCAGCAGCCGGCACGGCGACATCGTGAGCAGGAACAACCACTGCGTCAACCTTTACGGGTCTTACCCGGGAGGAGGACGGAGACTGAGGCGCAACCGGGGCTTTTGCCGATTTGGCGCGCGGTGTTCATCATTGGCATCATGGCGGCGCTTGTTACGGGTGTTGTGTGGGTCGCGCGCGTTGGGCTTGTCAATGCCACGATGGAGTTGCTTGCCGATTCCGCGCAGATGTCTCGTGCCATAGAATCAGAAATCTCGGAGGGTTCTCGTTTGGAAGTGCAGTATGCCTTCGCTACCAGCCCCGCGGCCATACAGGAGGCCGCATCAACTCAGCTTGGCATGGTGCCCGACCAGCAGGTGGAATACCTCCGCGTCACACCCAGAGACTAGGCTCGCATGAACAGGCGGGACCAACAGGCTCAAGCATACAAACGCTCCCAGCCTCGGAAGCCGTCTTCATCATATTCGTATTCGTATTCGGGTAGCGGGATAAGTAACTCCCGCAGCTATCCCAAGACAGGCCCTAAGACAGGTTCCAAGACAGGCCCCAAGGCAAGCATATATGGTTCGGGCGGCTCCGGGGGTTTTGGCGGCTCGGGCGGCTCGGGTGGTTCCGGTGGTTCGCGCAAGCCGCCCCGGGTTTCGCTGGGCAGCGACGGCAAGGTCGTCGGCTCCAATCGCGATTGGAAGCTGCTGATTGCCTTTTGTTTCGTCGCCGTATTCTTGATTGGGCAGTTGCTGAATCTCCAAGTCTTTGCGGCGCCCGAACTGCGCGCGGAAGCCAAGGCGCAGCGGACGAGTTCTATCGACATCTCCGCCAAGCGCGGCACGATTTACGACCGCAATGGCAACGTGCTGGCAAAAAGCGTCGACGCAATCACCATCTACGCAAACCCGCGGGAAATCACCGACCCCCGGGCAACGGCGCGCATCCTTGCCGAAGAACTCGGCGGGGAGAGCAGCGACTACTATGAGAAACTCATTCAGGACACAACCTTCGTCTACATCATTCAGAAGGCCGACATTGAGGTGGCCGAGAAACTCCAAGAGCGCGACGATGCCCTGAGGGAAAAACTTGAGGAAGGGGCGGCTGGCAGGGGTTCCAGTAGCGTCCCCCTCACCACCGCACTTTATGGAATTCACTACCTGAAGGATACTAAGAGGGTGTACCCCTACGGCTCCATTGGTGCGCAGGTCATCGGTATGGTTGACGTGGACAACAATGGCCTGTTTGGGCTGGAGCACATGTATGACAGCGTGTTGCGCGGCACCGACGGGAAGCTGATGGCCGAGTATTCGCTGTGGATAGAGGGGCGGCCTTTGAGTGGCCAGCCTATTCCCGGCGCCGAGCGCGAGGAGATTTCGCCCATCGATGGTCAGGATATTATTGTTTCTCTAGACATCGATTTGCAGCAATACCTTGAGGCGGAACTTGCGCGCGCAGGCGAAGAGCGGGAGACAGAAAACGGCAACGCGCTGGTGTTAGACGGGGCGAGTGGCGAGATATACGCCGTGGCGTCGCTGCCTCTTGTGGACCGTGAGAATCTGACGGCGGAGGCTGTTGAGAAGGGCGCTACCACCCTGAAGTCGATTTGTAATAACTATGAGCCGGGCTCTATTTTTAAGCCGCTGACGGCCGCGGCGGTGCTTGAGGAGCGTGCCATGACACCCGCTGACGAGCTGTTTGTGCCGGCCACGCGCACGTTTTTTGAGTACACGATAAGCGATTCGCATCCGCGCCCCGACGAGACCATGAGCCTCAGGGGTATCATCGCTAAGTCGAGTAACGTGGGCATCAGCCTCGTGAAGGACGAAATCAGCAACGAGACGTACGCCGCCTATCTGAGGCATTTTGGGATTGGGGAGGCGACGCACGTTGACTTTTCTGGCGAGGCAATCGGCAGGCTTGATTCTTGGGAGCAATGGGCTGATGTGCAGGCGGCGAACATATCCTTTGGGCAAGGCGTGCTGGTCTCGCCGCTTCAGATGGCGAGTTTCTATGGCGCTGTTGCCAATGATGGTATAAAGTATCAACCACACTTCCTTATCGACCGGCCTCAGGCGCTCAACCGTTTTGCGTACTCAGATAAGAGCGAGCGGCTCATGCGTCCGGAAACCGCGAGGGATTTGACGAGCATGCTTGTCTCGGTGGTTGATGACGGAACCGGCCATGCGGCCAGAATCGATGGCTATACGGTAGCCGGCAAGACAGGCACCGCCCAGAAGGCTTCGCCGGAGGGTGGCTACTTGCCCGATGAATATATCGTGTCGTTTGTGGGCTTCCTTGTCGACCCGGGAAGCAAGTTTGTTTGTATTACCTCGATGGACAACCCGACAGGTGCGGAGAGCAACGCGCCCACCGGGCCATTGTTCGCCTCCATCATGCAGTTTGCCGCGAACCGCTACATGATTGAGCCGGGAGGATATTCGGGAAACGAAGGATAGAGAATGAAGTCTAGGGGTTCCAGAAAACTCGGCAGTCTTGTTGCTGACCTTGCGGAGAGGCTTGAGGGTGTCGGTGGCGTGGCTGCTGGTGCGGCCGCGGCGCTCAGCGCGTGCGAGATAACCGGCCTTGCGTATCGCTCAGACGCCGTGCAGCCGGG
Organism: Coriobacteriales bacterium; assembly: GCA_031254905.1. Next base: position 5,287 of record JAIRTN010000061.1, on the reverse strand, counting down.
GAACCTGTTTTTCTGTGTCCCGGGAATCAAGGCGGATGGGCATGATTTTGCCACCGATGCCGCCGCTCGTGGCGCCGCTGTGTTGGCCGTCGAGCGCCCCGTGCCCGTGGACTTGCCGCAACTGCGCTTCGATGACACCCGGCTTGCCCTCGCGCTCATCTCACGCGACTTTTACGACAACCCGTCTTGCGACATGGCCATCACGGCGGTCACGGGCACAAACGGCAAAACGACGACGACCTACCTCATCGACTGGATATGCCGCTACGCCTTTGCGCAACGCGCGGCGCTTCCTCTTGAGGATGCATCGCGGCGCACAGGGCTCATCGGGACGGTCGAAACCCGCGTAGGTAGCGCCCGCCTCCCTTCCAAATTTACCACGCCGGAAAGCCTCGACCTGCAGCGACTTTTGGCGCAGATGCGCGATGAGGGCGTCAGCCATGTTTGCATGGAGGCTTCGAGCCACGCCATTGCGCTCAAGCGTGTTGCCGGCGTTTCGTTTATGGCGGCGGCGTTCTCGAATCTTACGCAGGACCACCTCGATTTCCACGGGAGCATGGAGGAGTATTTCGAGGCGAAGGCCGCGCTTTTCGATTCGCCGCTTGTTGCGCGCCGTGTGATTAACATCGATACCACCTATGGGCAACGGCTCGCCAGCCGCTGCGAGAAGGCTGGGTTTGGGGTCGTGACCTGCGGGTTTTCACCGGAGGCCCAGATAAGTGTGGATAAGGTCGACTATCAGGCGGATGGCACCTCTCTCGTGCTCATCACGCCCGAGGGCGACTTTCCGCTCAGCTATCCCCTCATTGGCGGCTTCAACGTGAGCAATATTCTGCTTGCCGCCGCCACGGCATCCGTTCTTGGTTTTTCTTGGGAGGAGATACAAGGCGCGCTTGCCCTTTCTCCTCAGATACCCGGGCGCCTTGAGCGCGTATCGGCGCAGGGCCTTGCCGCTGATGACCCGCAGCAGCCGCCCCTCGGGGTCTTTGTCGATTACTCACACACCCCGGATTCCATCGTAAAGGCGCTCAACGCGCTTGAGGAAATCAAACGCGCTCGCACGCTGATAGTCTTTGGCTGCGGCGGCGACCGCGACGCCACCAAGCGCCCTCTCATGGGCGCTGCCGCGCTGGCGGCCGACTATGCCATCGTCACGAGCGACAACCCCCGCACTGAGGACCCGCTTTCTATCATCGATGACATTTTGCCCGGTATGAAAGGCGGCGAGGGTCGCTACGAGGTTGAACCGTCGCGGCGTGCCGCCATTGCTCGCGCCCTTGCCGCAGCCGAGCCGGGCGACCTTGTTCTCATCGCCGGTAAGGGGCACGAGGATTATCAGCTTGTGGGGGATAAGGTTCTCGACTTTGATGACCGCGTGGTTGCGGCTGAGGAACTGCGGGCCCTTGTTGACGCGGGGCGTTGGGGGAACGCGGCGGCGACGGAGGGCGCGACGGCGCCTCTGGCGGGCCACGCGGGCTCAGTGCCGAAACCCACAACGGAGGACACCTCATGCAACTGAGCATCGCCGAGATTACGGCCTTCTCCCAAGCACTCACCATCGTTCCCGCGCGCGACACGCAGCGCTCCATCCAAAAGATTAGCTGGGATTCCCGCACCCTCTGGCGCGACGCGCTTTTTGTGGCCCTGCCCGGCGAGCGCGTCGACGGCAACGACTTCATCATCACGGCCTTCGAGAAGGGCGCGGCCGTCGTCATCGCCTCTCGCCAACCCACCGAGGCACAGCGCCTCGCCGCCACGCGCCACCGCGCGGCTTTGCTCTACGTCCCAGACGGGCAACTCGCCCTGCAGCGCCTCGCCGCGGCATGGCGCGAGCGGTTGAGTGCCAAGGTCGTGGGCGTCACGGGTTCCAGCGGCAAGACCAGCACAAAGGCCCTCATCGCCGCCGTCGTCGAAAAAGCCTTTCTCACCGTCGCCTCAATGGGAAACCGCAACAACGAGATAGGTCTGCCGGCAAGCGTGCTTTCCGCGTCGCCTTCAACCGAGGTACTCGTCGTCGAAATGGCAATGCGGGGTCTAGGCCAAATAGCACAGTTGGCCGCCATCGCCCGCCCGCACATCGGCGTCGTCACCAACATCGGCTCCGTGCATCTTGAATTGCTGGGGGATAAGGACAAGGTCGCCCAAGCAAAGGCAGAACTCATCACTGCCCTGCCCGCTGGGCAGGGTATCGCCATCCTTAATGGCGACGATGTCTGGACCCCGCGTATCCGCGAGTTGGCCCAAACCTCCGAGCGCGACATCCGTGTCCAGCTTTTTGGGCTCGGCTCGCACAACGACATCCGCGCGGCACACATCGAATACGACGATGAGGGCCGTCCCAGTTTCGACCTCTGGTTGCAGGACGGCTATCCCCGGCGCGTCACCCTCAATCTACGAGGAAAGCACTCGGTCTACAACGCGCTGGCGGCCGCGGCGGTCGGCCTCAGCCTCGGGGTCGAGCCGTCTACACTCATCGCCGCTCTTGAATCCGCGCCACCTCCGCCGATGCGTCAAGTCAGCTATACCCTCGATGACGGCAGCTTCCTCATCGATGACACCTACAACGCGAACCCCGATTCGATGCGTGCTGCGCTGGAACTCTTTGGACAGCTTAAACGCGCGCATCCCCACGTTGCCGTCCTCGGCGATATGGGAGAGTTGGGCGCCGATGAGGTAGCCTTGCACGAAGGCGTTGGGGAGATTGTCCAGCACAACGCCATCGACGCACTCATCACCATCGGCGAACTCGCCGTTCATTACGCACAGGGTGCGCGTAAGGCAGGTATGGACGAAGCAGACATCATCAGTTGCTTAAGCATCGATGACGCGCTTGCCACACTCGACGTATTGCGCGCGAGTTCGCCCGTCATACTGGTGAAGGCATCGCGTTTCATGGGGCTTGAGCGCGTTGTTGAACATCTTGTACAGGATGCTCGGCCCACCAGCCCCGCGGACGTCGACGCTCCCGCCATCCCCGCGACTGCTGCTACCCCCGAGGAGGCCCCCGCCACCCCCAGCGTTCCCAATACCAACCAACAGGAAGGGGAGGTAACGGGATGATTGGTTTTGCCACATACCCGACGTTTCAAGTGTTCCTCGCCATCTTCATCTCCATGGCGATAACCATGCTCCTGCTGCCCCTCTGGATACGGGTTCTTCGCTTCCGTCAGATAGGGCAGCAAATCCGCGCCGACGGCCCGCAGCGCCACCTTGTCAAACAGGGTACGCCAACCATGGGCGGCGCCGTCATCCTCGCTTCCGTCATCATAACGGTGCTGATACTCGCCAAGTCAAGCACGCAGACAAACATGCTCTCTTTGCTGCTCATCTGTGGCGCCACCTTGCTCACGGGCATCATGGGCCTCGTCGACGACCTCTCCAAAGTTGTGCGCGACCGCTCACTCGGCCTTCGCCCCAACGCAAAAATGATATGTCTCACGTTCATCTCCGTCAGTTTCTGCCTCGCCGCCGTCAACCTCGTCGGCATTCAGCCTACCATCACCATCCCCTTCCTCCCAACGATAAACCTCGGCATCCTCACGACCGTCATCCCGCTGGGTGAGGGCGCAAGTTTCTCCATCCCTTGGCTCTACGTCGGCTTCGTATTCCTTCTCATGGCTGGCATGTCCAACGCGGTCAACCTCACCGACGGCCTCGATGGCCTTGCGGGCGGAACCGTCATGATAGCCATGGTGGTCATGGCGGCCATCGCCTATCGCGCCGACCAACTCAACACAGCGCTTTTCGCCGCGGCCGTCACCGGTGCCTGCGTTGCCTTCCTCTGGTTCAACGCGCATCCGGCGGACATCTTCATGGGCGACACCGGTTCGCTCGCCCTCGGCGCCGCCTTCGCCGGCATCGCCGTCATGACAAAGACCGAAGTCGTTTCGCTTGTCGTCGGCGGCATCTTCGTCGTCGAAGCGCTCAGCGTCATGATTCAGGTCGGCTACTTCAGGCTCACCCGCAAACGCGTGTTTCTCATGGCACCTCTCCATCACCATTTCGAGCAAAAAGGCTGGTCAGAGGCCAAGCTCGTCATCCGCTTCTGGATAGTAACCGCGCTTCTCGCCTGTATCGGCTTCGCCCTTTTCTTCTACCAAAGCCTCTAAATACAAAGATAAATAGGGATACCCCCGTCGCAACCCTCATTCCCGCATGCCTGCTCATCCTCACATGCTCCCCTGAGCAGAGGAAGTGACAGCGTCTATGTGCGTGTAGCGCGAAGTACCGCACCGTAGCTCGACCAGATGTTTGGCTCCGCAGCCATTTCGAGCCCCTCGGCGACAAAGAGGTCGACGCAGGTTTCGAAATTTTGCCGACTGACCCTGAAACTTGGTTCGGTGAGCATCAGCGCGCCGCCCGGTTTAAGCAGGGAGGCGGCTTGGCGCACGGCGCGCGCGGTGTATTCTATCTCGTGAAGCATCCAAAACATCAGTACGAAGTCCGCCTGCCCGGCGTAGTCCTGAGCCTTGAAATCGTCTTCTGAGCATGGCAGTGTTATCAGGTGCTGGGCCTGCTCATCGCTGACGTTGTGTCTCAGCGCCTCCAGCATTGTGGGTTGTGAATCGATGGCCACAACCTTGCCGTTTTGCCCCACTAATTCCAGCATTGGTATGGTAAAGAAGCCTTTGGCGCAGCCTATGTCGATGGCCGTCATGCCCGTGGCTAGATAGGGCTGCATCAGTTCTTGGGGATTGTGAAATTTGAGCCGTTCCGGTGAGAAAAGCACGTTGGCCACCTCCGGGGGACAGGCGTGGTGGTTGCGCGCGTGGTGGCCGTGGCCGCCGCCGTGATGCCCGTGTACGCACCCTCCTTCTTGTCGCGCCTTTTGCTGGTTAATCATTTCCTCAAACGACCGCCGCGCCTGCGCCGAAGTTTGCGCTTCTTCTTCCACGGTCATCTCTTGAACCTGCTTGCTCGCCTCGGCGGTAGCCGCAATGTCCTTTGGCGTTTCGTGGATTGGGGCGCTTTGCTGGCCCTGTTCAGCCCCGAACTCATCACCATACATTCTGATACCTTCCCCTTCGCGCTCCAAACTCGCTACTCACCATGGTATCAGCGTTGAGGGGTGGGAGGAATATAAGTTGCCGGTTAAGCGCCCTCGTTAAGCGCCCCCACTTTGCACACGTATATTGCGTATACGCAATAATACTGCTATGATTTGCGTATGGAAACAGCGGCAGACATGGTAGCGGGCATCAGGACTTCGCGACTTCTTTCGATGAACTCATTGGCGGATTTGGCCGGTGTGCCTGCGTCTACCATTAGTCGCATTGAGGCCGGCAAG
>JAIRTN010000057.1 GCA_031254905.1 Coriobacteriales bacterium | reverse complement strand
GGTGTCGCCGCGTATTGCAGGCAGGCTCTTGAGCAGGCAGGATGCACGGTGAGCGTCGATGGGACCGCCGTGGATACCGGTTCGGATACCGGTAATTTGATTGCGGTTTTGCCGGGGCGGAAAAGGAATAATGGGGAGCAGTACGGGGCGAATGAGGGGCGGGAACAATCCCCGGGGCGCCTGTACTTCTCCGCGCACATGGACACCGTTACTCCCGGCGAGGGCATCGAGCCAATCATTACCGATGGCATTATTACCTCTGCGGGCCCAACCGTTTTGGGTGGGGACGACAAGTGTGGTATCGCCGCCATTCTTGAGTTGGTGCGCACGCTTGCCGAGGGCGACATGCCTCATCCTGAGATAGGCGTGCTGCTCTCGGTGGGTGAGGAGATTGGGCTGCGCGGTGCGCGGGCCATGGATGGGAGCGTGTTTCGCGGCGAGCATTGCCTTGTTCTTGACGCGAGTGGCAAGCCGGGCGTGGTTGTTATCGGCGCGCCTTGCCACTATCTGTTTACGGCGACGTTTTTTGGCAGGGCCGCGCACGCGGGTATGGAGCCTGAGAAGGGGCTTTCTGCGATTGAGTTGGCGTCGAAGGCCGTGTGTGCCATGCAGCTTGGGCGGCTCGACGCCTATACCACAGCGAATGTTGGCACTATATCCGGTGGTAGCGCGTTCAATGTTGTGCCGGAGACTTGCGTTGTGCGCGGCGAGTTTCGCGCGATGGACGAGCGGCGAGCGAGCGAGGTGAAGGCGCAGTTGACCGCGGCTATTGAGGGGGTTGTTGAGGGAGCCCGCGGCTCGGGCGCTGCGGCGGGTGGCACCGGCGGCGCTGGCGCGGAGGGCAGCCACGGCACCAGCGGCGCGGGGAGCGGCGGCGCGGGGAGCGTGGCGGTCGATTGGGAGGAGGCGTACCCCGGTTTTGAGGCTTCCGAGGACAGTCCTCTCGTGCTACTTGTGCTTGATGAGGCCCGCGCGCTTGGCATGGATGCGCGCACCGTTGTCTCCGGTGGCGGTTCGGACGCCAACGTTTTTGCCGGTAAAGGCTTGAGGCCGCTGGTACTCGGTACGGGCATGACCGATGTCCATGGACATAACGAGTCGTTGGCCATTGAAGATTTGGAGGGGCTCGCTCGGCTTTGTATTGCTGTTGCCTGCGCATACGCGCTTGACTGATGTTATACTGGCACGGGCTGTGTTTTTCGGGTACGGGAGCTTAGAGGCACTATAGAGGAGAGGAACGAGGGGATAACTATGCCTGCGCATGCTGATGATTCCGCTCTCAGGATTGCACTTTGTGAGGACGCGGCAGTTGACACCGATTTATTGACCGCGCTCATCGATATGAGCAAGATTCCCTACCGGCTGGATGCCTTCACTTCGGGTGAGGCGCTTTTGGAGGTATTCACGAAGGAGAAGTACGACCTCATCTTCCTCGATGTGTACATGGCAGAGCTTACCGGCGTCCAGACGGCGGAGCGCATCCGTGACATCGACACGCAGGTCGTCATCGTGTTTACGACCACAAGCGACGACTTTACGCGCGAGGGCTATCGCCTCAATGCCTACAAGTATCTGCTCAAACCCGTGGTCGAGGAGGACGTGGTCGACGCGCTTGAACTTGCCACGCTCAAACGCGACAAGGCGCAGGGCGCCACGCTGGCCATCGTCACCGACAATGTGCCGGTTGTCATTCCGCTCAACGACATCATATTTGTGGAGTCGAGCAACCGTCGCTCCCTCATCTACACCACAGGCGAAACCTACGCGACCACGCTGACGATTGACGCGCTCGAAAAGCTGTTGCCCTCGCCGCGCTTTTTGCGCTCGCATCGCTCCTACATCGTTAATCTCGACCACGTAGAGGATCTCGAGGAGGACTTCATCATGGACAACGGCGATATCGCCTATGTTGCGGTGAAGAACCATCGCAAAATCAAACACGCCTATGACGACTATCTGTTCAGTACCGTTCGAGGCGATGAATGACCTCTGGGCAGCTTAAACGCTATGCGTTCATCGGCGGGATTGGTTATGCGGTCGTCCTGCTCCTCTTGATTTCTCTGCTGATTGCCTCGGCGCTTTCGGAGAAGTACAACCTTGTCTATCACTGGAACGAACTGCGTGCCGTAAAAACGGTTCTCTTACAACATAATGGTGTGGAGCAGGGCGAGGTCACGCTGCCGGTTACGGTCAGGGACTTGCAGCCCGGCGACAGGATTACTCTCATCACTACGGCGCGCACGGAGATACACGACAGTCTCCTCGTAAAAACCGAGGGCGCTCCCATGAAGTTATATATAGATTCGGTACTCTACGATTCGGATGGCGACCCGGGCACCTTTCCCGGGTTTCAGAAAAGCCCCTCGCCCAATCTGAGTTCTGTCGCTCTGCCCGCCGAACCCGGTGAGAAGGAAATCCGCTTCGACTACACGATTCCCGAATCGCTCGACAGCCTTGAGTTGCCCGTCGTCTATCTGGGAGACAGTCAGGTGCTGTTTATGCACCTTGTTTCCGCAAACGGGATACCCTTTGCCATCGGGTTTTTGCTCATCATGGGCGGCATTCTCATCATGAGTATTACGGTCATGGTCATGCAGCGCGTGTCGGAGGCCAATTCGCTTCTTTGGCTCGGTCTTGCCTGCCTTTGTGCTGGGCTCTGGGGTTTTTGCAGCAACGATTTAGCCATCTATCTTATCCCCGCCCCTAATCTGCTCTATGTCGGCTCGGCCATCGGCCTACTGTACTTTGCGATTCCCTTCATGCGCTACGGCGAGTTGATGCTCAGGCCGCGTTTTCAGATTGCGCTGAAGGTTATCTACACCGCCATGCGCGTCGTCTTTCTGCTTGCCCTCCTGCTTCATATTACGGGCATCTACTCCCTTTCCTACAGCCTCAGCTACCTGCGGTCGCCGGCGCTGGCAACCATCGTCATCTTCGGGGCACTCGTCCTCTATGAGTTTATCGCCAATCGTAATCCGCAGGCACGGGGCCTTGTCATCCCCTGCATCATTTTGACCCTCTGCGCTCTGGGGAGCATAGTCAATCAATTCTTCCCCTTCATGGCCTCCGAGAGCCTGTTGTTCCAAGCGGGAATCCTGATTTTTGTGGTCTGGACGGCCGTCCTCGGCTGGTATTACATACGCGGACTTTTGGACGAGGCGGAGCGCAGCGCGCAACTCGAACTTGAGGTTGATGCCATGAACCGCAGTCTCGACATGCAGCGCACACTCTACAATAAACTCACGCAATCGACCGAGGAGGTTCGCGCCCTCAGGCACGATTTGCGTCATCAACTACGGGCCATCCACGGGTATTTGCAGAAGGGCAATGTGGAGGGCGCGCTTGGTTATGTCGACGCCATAAGTGGCAACATCCCCGAAATCGGCAGTAAGCTACTCTGCGACAACTTTGCGGTAAACGCCGTTGCCGTACACTACCTCGACATAGCGAACGAAAACCACATTCAGACCGATTTGAGGCTTGTGGTACCAACGGATTTGGGGCAGATTCCCGATAACGACATGAGCATCATCGTCGGCAACCTCTTTGAGAACGCCATTGAGGCCTGTCAGTTTGTCGATGAGGACAAACGCTTCATCCGCATGAGCAGCAAGGTGGTCAAAAAGCGGCTGACCCTTGTCATCGACAACAGCTTCGATGGCACCTACACGGAGCGAAAGGGAGAGTTCTATTCGCGCAAACGCGAGGGCAAGGGCGTCGGCATCTCGTCGGTGCGCGCCGTTGTGGAACGCTACGGTGGCTCGCTGAAGTACGAGGTCGCCAACGGCGTATTCATGACCTCACTCTACGTAAAGATGTAAGCAAGCCCCACGCTGCCATTGGGCGTGCCAACGGGCGCCCCCAAGAGAGTGCCGCCAACGTATACCCCCGAGCGCATCGGAACCCCCCCCCTCTAAAGAGTGCCGCTCCCGGAACAAGTCCGAGAGCGGCAAAGTGCATCAGGTAACGCTTCCCTCCGTGGCTTTGATCTGCGAGAATCGCAAATCTCGCAAACTCTCGCTCACACTGTCTGTGTTGTTCCCCAAGGTGTTTCTTGAACGGCGAACTCGGCGGCAAGATGCCCCGATACGATGATCTCGCAGATGTTCCAGCCGCCTCCGCTGTAGAGATAACCCAGTACGGAACCCATCTCTCCAACACCATACAGGCGTCCGACCGGCGAGCCGTCGGGCTTGATGATCTGGCTCTTTCCGTTGCGAGCCGGGCCACCGAAGGTATTTACGCCGCCGGGATACATCTTGAGCGCATAGTACGGTGCTGTGGAAAGCGGTTGTAGCGTTGCTTGGCCACGGTTGAAGTCCGGATCAGAGCCAGCAGCCGCATAGCCATTATAGGTTGCCAAGGTTTCGGCCAAGACGGCGGGATCCATCCTGTCGCCAACCTCCGGATCAGCCGCGATTGCCCGCGCTAAATCCTCGATGGTATCGCCTTTGTAGATCCAGCCTTTTGCGAGTTCCGCGCTATTATCCTCGCTCCATTTGTAGTGCCCCGTTTTGAGCATGGCGCCGGTGGCGCTGATGACCGGCCCTTTGTTCACGGCGGTCTGGTCGAAGACCGAGAAGCAAGGGATTGCCGGGAAGTCGCCCAAGTCGGTGGAGAACTTGAAGGACTCCCAAACTGCCGAGTGGGATTTCCAGTTCTCGCGCATGAAGCGCTTGCCGTACTTATCGACCAAGATGTAGGGCTGGGGAGTGCCACCCATGAGCCCATGACCAAGCTCAGGGAAGTAAGGAATGACACGGCCGCCGATAAGGGACATATGCCAGAGATCGGCACCGACCGCTTGCGCCATCTCTATGCCATCGCCGGTGCTGTCGGGATTGGCGTAGTATTTGGAGGGATATCCCCATACGAAGTTGGAGAGCATGCGGTCGTTGTACTCGAAGCCACCGGTTGCAAGGACAACCGCCTTAGATGCTTTGACCTTAAATTCTTTGCCGCCTTGACTTGCGATAACGCCTATAACTTCGCCAGTCTCGTTGGTGACGAGCTGCTTGCCGGGCGTATCGAAAATCACCTCGACGTTGCGTTCTTTGCAGGCGTTGTCGAGTACGCTCCACAGCTCGGGGCCCTGTCCTTGGAATGCCCACTGATGGTAGGTATCAAAGGCTTCGGGAAGAACATCCTCGGGATACTCCGTCGTGCAGCCGGCATCCACAGGGTTGCCGCCCATCTCCTGCAGCCAGTCGATGGTCTTGGTGGCGTAGCGTGCCCAACCTGCGATAACGTCATCAGGCGTGCGCCCCATGGAGACGGCCTTCAGGTAGGCGACGGCCTCTGCCTCGCTGTTGAAGTCCATGGTCGCCGAATAGCAGATGCGCGTGCTGTTGGTCTGGTTCCATGGCTGACCCTCTACGTCTTGCTTTTGCTTCTCGATGACAAGCACGCTGGCACCGGCATCTATTGCTTGGATGGCAGTGACTGCTCCGGCTCCGCCATAACCAACGATGACGATCTCTGCCTCGCGATCCCAAACAATTTCGTCTTTTGGCGTTTCCCCTTCGGGTGCGTTGCTGGTTGTGCAGCCGGTAATTGCGGCAGCTGCCGCACCGGCGCCCAAAACACTGGCACCTTTAAGAAAACTCCGCCGGGACAGCACCGTCTCCTCCGGTTGCTGCATCTTCTCTTTGTCGCTCATAACTACTCCTCACTTTCCTCATGTCCGATCCATATGATCGGTCTTGACCATATTAGTATAAAAAAAGTGCTAATCATGCGCTATACCACGAAAAGTGTGGGTTGTTTGCTCATTTCTTAAAATCTTCAACCCCCAAACCCCCCCCCAAACCAACAAAAATTAGCAAATGTCCCCAATAAAGTAGCAAATAATGCTTGACACGGGAGGGGGGGGGGCATGTATGATGAAAACGTAGCGTATCCACTGCGTTTAGGTGGCGTAATAATAGGGCGTGCGTCAACGTGCGTTAGCGTACGTAAAGGTAACGGGGAGCCTGACCAGTATGGCCAGCATGAGCTATAGGGGTAACACGACCACAGCCATTGCGAACGGCGCGTTCAGTGATGCCGTTCCTCAACCCCCTCTCGTCATCGCCATCCCCGCCTCCCAAAAACCCCAAAACTCCCAAACCACCGAAACCCCCCAAACAACGCCCAGCAAAACCACCCCCACGCACCCCATCAAAGCAACCCCCACCCAAACCCCCCAAACCCCCCAAACCCAAACCCAAACTCCCAACGCCCAAACCGCCAACGCCCAAACCAAACCCCGCACCCACCGCGTGTCCCCCCTCGCCGCCCTCGTTGCAAAAATCTGCAACGTCCTTTTCTTCACCATCCTGCTCGTCATCATCCTCGGCGCCGCCTCCCTGCTCACCGCTCAAGCCCTCGGCTACACCCCGCTCGCCATCCTCAGCGGCAGCATGGAGCCCA
>JAIRTN010000004.1 GCA_031254905.1 Coriobacteriales bacterium | reverse complement strand
CTGCACCTGCACCTTCGGTCGCACCTGTGTCGGCTGCCGCGGAGGACCCTTATGAGAAGCTTACCAAGCTAAAGGGGCTGCTAGACGCGGGGGTCATCTCCCAGGAGGATTTTGACGCGGCGAAGGCGAAAGTGTTGGGGATATAAGATGGCTATGGCCAGTGGGCCAACCGTTGTTGATACTTCTGGCGACAAGGCCGACGGCTTAAATAAGTGCCCTCGGTGCGGTTCGACCGAGATTTCGACGCAGCCCGGCACCGGTATGCTGCAGTGCCACTACTGCCGCTTTGTTTTTGAGCCGGCTCAGGTGGACGGGTTTCGGGCGGCGGATGCGCTGGTGGGCGAGACCGTGGGCAGCGGCGCGGTGAATATTACGCAGCCCGAGGACACGCAGGTTACTATGAAGTGTCAGGGCTGTGGCGCCGAGGTTGTTGTTGACGTGACGGAGACAATGACCGCTCGTTGCCACTGGTGCCGGCAGGTCTTGTCGATTGAGCATCAGGTTCCCAACGGTGCTGTGCCGGACATTTTGCTGCCCTTCCTCCTGAGCAAGGAGCAGGCGCGCGGGCGAATTGAGGAGTTTGTTAAGAAGCGCACCTTTTTTGCCAACGGGGTTTTTAAGCGCGAGTTTTCGACCGAGAACATTACGGGGGTTTACCTGCCCTATCTTGTGGTGGACATCAACGCCCACAGCGATTTGCGCGGACAGGCGGGGCGGGTGGCGCGTCGCTATCGGCGCGGCAGGAAGGACCACGAGGAGACTTTTTACGACATTGATGTGTACAACATTGGGCGGGATTTTGACCTTGCGATAAGCGGCCTGACGGTGGAGGCTTCTTCCGAGAGGCGCAACGTGGATATTTGGAGCAACACGAATAACGTGATTAACTCCATCATGCCCTTTGACGTGGAGAATGCCGTTGCGTATAACGGTAATTATCTCAAGGGCTTTACGTCTGAGCGCAGGGACACGAATATCGATGTGCTGCGGGGACTTGTTGACGCGCAGATTCGCGACATTGCGCGGTTTCAGGCGAATGCCACCGCGCAGGGCTATAACGCTGGGATTCGCTGGGAGCAGGACGACACGGCTGTGCGGGGCACCCAATGGCGTGCCGCCTATCTGCCGGTGTGGCTGTACTCGTATTTGGAGGTTAAGGGCAACGGGACGAAGCTTTTGCACTACGTTGCGGTTAACGCGCGCACCGGGGAAACCATGGGGTCGGTGCCGGTGGACATCAAGCGGCTGCTTCTTGTGGCGGCGGTGATTGAGGTGATTGCCGCGCCTATCGGCATACTTATTATGATGATGGCGTGATGGGTGCTTGTTGGGGGAGTGGGGTGCTCGGCGCGCTTGGGAGAGTGGCGCGCTTGGGGTTCGCGGGGGCGCGATGCGCGCTGCGCGATGGGGCTGTGATGTGCGCTGCGTGAGGGCGCTGAAAGACGGCTACGAGAGGACGAGGTGAGACAAAATGGGAACGATGTTCCTTAACGCGGTGGGTGCGGCGGCCTTGCTGCTTGCGTTTGCCGATGACGCGGAGGGCGCGTTTTATCTGGGTGCCCTTATGTTTCTCGCGGGGCCGGCGTTCTTTGGGATAACCTACGCGCGCTATCGCAATCGAGGCGCGCGGCACTACCATGAGCGCGAGACACCAGTGCGCATGGACAAACTTCAGGTCTACGATACCTTTGCGAAGCGGCTTACCGAGCAGAGGTCGCCGACGATTCCCGGTGCCAACAGTCAGCAGGTTAAGGGCAGTCTTGCGCAAAGCAAGTCCTTGGTTTCTGTGGCGGGGATGCTTGAGTCGGTTTTGCCTAGTGATTTGAGGAAGTGATGAGGTATTTGGCGCTTTCTTGGGTGACGAGGCTGGAAGGTTCAAAGAGGGAGGAAGGATAAGAGGCGATGGCTGCGATAGAGGTTTCCTGCTCACAGTGTGGTTCGGGCGAGTATCGGCTTGTTGATGAGCGGACGGGCGAGGTTGTTTGCCAGTACTGCCGCAACCAGTGGGTTGTTCCCGAACTCGCGCGAAAGAGCGAAACTGAGAAGTTCTTGGAGCAGCAGGCCCAGCAGCCGCGCGTTATCTACGACAACACGGCCGAAACCGACAGGCAGTTGATGGGCGCGGTCAGCGGAATCGCCGGCATTCTCAGCGGCCGCTTCCTCGCGGGGCTCAGACGCATCCTCAGAATGGTGCTGCTCATTGCCGTCATTGTCCTGCTCATCATCATTGCGATATTCGTTTACCGGATATACTTCTGATTTTCGTTTTATTCTTCAAACCTCTGCCCTTCAAGCACAGGAAGCGCGGGCATAGGCGTGCGTAGCCGCGTAGCGGATGCCTCGTGTACACGATGACTATTGGTAGCGGAGGGATTCTATGGGGTCGAGTTTGGCGGCGCGGCGGGCGGGGTAGAAGCCGAAGATGACGCCGATGGCCACGCAGATTGCCACGGCGCCGGCGATGGCATCGAGGCCGACGGCAGGCGTCAGCGGCATGTCGAGCCCGATGTTTTGCGCGATGAAGGCCAGCAGGACGGCGAGCGCGAGGCCCAAGATGATGCCCAACACGCCTCCTACCAGCGAAAGTAGTGTGGCCTCCATGAGAAACTGCCGTGTGATGGCGGAGGTGTGGGCGCCCAGCGATTTGCGCAGGCCGATTTCGCGGCGGCGCTCGCTGACCGTGGTAAGCATCATATTCATGATGCCGATGCCCCCCACGAACAGCGCTATGATGGCAATAGCCGTCAGCATGAAGCTGAAGGACGATATGATGAGGTCGAGCTGGTCCATCATCTCTTGCATCGAATAGACGTAGACAGCGTCGGCGGGATGTGATAGCACACTAGTTAGATAGCTCTGCGTTTGGTTTGAGAGCGCCACCACATTGCTGCCCTCGCGCGCCAGCGCAAAGATAGTGTCGATGCCGCGCGTACCCGCCAAGCGCACGTGGAGGGTATCGAGAGGGATGAGGACGCGGTTGTAGTTGCGCGAAGTTCCCCCACCTTCGATGACGCCGACGATGGTATAAGGCTCCGCGCGCGGCCCGATGCGCAGGGTTTGCCCCAGCACTTGGGCGTCTTCGGAGCCGTAGAGGTCGCGCAAAATGCCTTTGCCGATGACGGCAACGCGTAGCGAATCGGTGCCGTCCCTATCCCTAATAAAACGCCCTTCTTCAATCTTGATATTTTGTATGTAGGCGTAATTTGCCGTCACCCCGAAGATTTGAGTGGCCATGGATTGGCTTTGCGAGGAGACTTCGGCCGGGACAATCATGAGGCTGCCGACGCTTTCGTAGCTGGGGAAGGTTTCTTCGATTGCGCGGACGTCGCTGAGGCTGAGCGGCTGGGTGGAATGAATTTGCACCATGCGCGCCTGATAGAGGCCGAGTTCTTGCATGAGGACGCCCTTCATGCCGCTGATGAGCGAGGTCATGGCGATGACGCTGGTGATGCCGATGACGATGCCGAGGATGGTCAGCGCCGAGCGCACTTTGTTGGCGGTGAGGGAGAACCAAGTTTCGCTGAGTATGTAGTGCCAGGCCATGGGGGTTGTGCCTTAGAGGGGGGCGACCGGGGCGACCGGGGCGACCGGGATGTGGATATGGGCGGCGGGGATGGGGAGTGTCGAGACGCGCGCGGGGACTGGGGCGACGCGCGGCTGGCTGGGAGTGGCGACGCTGGCGGCGCCGTGGAGCGCGGGCGCGCGGCTGGGCGTGTGGACGGACGCGTGGCTGGGGGGCCGCCTGAGCATGCCGTCGCGGATGTAGAGGACGCGATCCGCGCGGCGGGCGACGCTGGGCTCGTGAGTGATGAGCACGATGGTGCGCCCCGAGGCGTGCAGGCGCGACAGGATGTCGAGGATGATGTTGCCCGTTGTGGTGTCGAGATTGCCGGTTGGTTCGTCGGCGAGTATGAGGGCGGGGTTGTTGATGAGGGCCCGCGCGATGGCAACCCGCTGCATCTGCCCGCCAGAGAGCTCGTTGCTTTTGTGGAAGAACAGGCTCTCGTTGAGGCTGACCGCGCGCAGGGCCGCTCGGGCGCGCGGCTCCCACTCGTGCTTTGGGCAGCGCGTAAAACTCAGCGGCAGCATGACGTTGCGCAGCACGGTTGTGCGCGGTAGCAGGTTAAACGACTGAAACACAAAGCCGATGCGGGTCGCGCGGATGTCCGCAAGTTCATCGCTGCTGTAGTCTTTGACGTCGGTGCCCTCGAACAAATAGGTTCCTCTGCAGGGGTGGTCGAGGCAGCCGAGGATGTTTAAGAGAGTGGATTTGCCGGAGCCGGACGGGCCCATTATAGCTACGAACTCTCCCTTGCTCACCGAGAAGGTCACGCCGCCTAGGGCTTGGGTGATTCCCGCCTTGCTCCGAAAGACGCGTACGAGATTGAGGGCTTCGAGTACCGTACTCATGCTAATCACTCGCCAATCTTGCTGGTTTTGCTGGTTCTGCTGGTCTTGCCGATTGCTGGTTGGAACGCTGATTGGAGCGTTGGTTAGAGCACTGGTTGGAACTGCGCCCGCTCAGGCCCCCACTCCCTGCGGCGCTCCCCGCTGCTCAACCGCTGAAGCGACTTCGCACCATAAACAAATCGCTTCGGGTGCCTGCCCCCGTATCCCCTCTGTCGATTACCACCTGCTCCCCTTCGGCAAGTTCGCCCTCGACAGCTATCTGTGTTGGTGACGACGCGAGGACGTCGACCTCCACCGAAACCACTTCGCCGCTCGGCTCTTGGACGTAGACGACGGTGGAATCATCAAGATTATCAATCGCCAACGCATTGACGAGCAACACGTCGGTTATCTCATTAACGGTGATACGGGCGCTGACCGACATGCCGGGTTTGAGCCTTGAATCGTCCTGCTCAAGCCCCAGCGTCACCGGATAGGTGACAACGATGCCTCCGGGGGCAAGCCCTGCCGCCGCTGCGCCCTCGTTTGGCAGGGTCGCGACATGGGCAACCGTGGCGTTGAGGGTCAAATCGGGCAGGGCGTCGAAACTCAGCACCGCGCCTTGCCCCAGTTCGATGTGGGGGATGTCGACCTCATTAACGTCGAGGGAGACTTCCATGAGCGACAAATCGGCGATGATAAGACCGGGCGAGAGCGCGCCGTTCTGCTCCCCATAGCTCTTTCCGGTGGACAGGTTGAGCTGTACGATTTGCCCGGCGATGGGCGCCGTAACGTCTGTGTAGCCCTGCCCGGTATCGACTTCAAAAAGTGCTTGTCCCTCGTCCACCATGTCACCCTCGGCAACCCAAATCTCAGAGATTGGGCCGGTCAAGGTAGTGGTGACAATTTCCTGCTTGCGCGGCGTCAGCGTGCCGTTGACATCGATGGTGTCGATGAAGGTGCCTTTGAGGACGGCCTCCGTTGGAAAGGTGGGTTTTGAAAAAGGGTCGAAGCGATAGAGGAAAAACCCGACGAAGCTGACGAGGAGCAGCAAGATGAGCAGGCCATAGATTATGGCCGTGCGCCAGCGACTGTTGCCCTTCTTGCCGTTTCGGGTTTGAGGGGTTCCGAAGTCGAATGTGTCGAACAGCGTGCCTTGCGCGGGTCTTGCCATTCTTTTTGGTACTCTGTTTTCTGGGTTCGCATCCATCAGTCTGTCCTCCGCTATAACGAGTCGAGACAAACCTCCCCTGACGCTACCCTACATGGTACTACATTTGTGACCGAATGGGTAACATTTAATAAAAGTATTATTTGTGGCCGCATTATTTGTGGCGAAGGGAGAAAAAATGGCAACCTGAGGATGCCCTTAGGTTTGGGACGGGGGTGAGGGGGTGACGTGCCGTTCTTCTCCCCATTTATTTGAAGGGCTGCTACCAGACGCCGAGGTATTGCGCGAGCTCCGTTTTGTCGTCGACGGCGTTTTCTGCGGTTTCGCGTGTGATGAGGCCTTGGCGGATGAGGTTTGCGAGGTCGCCGGCGAGGGTGTGCATGCCGACTTGCGCGCTTGATTGCATGGTTGAGCCGAGTTGGTGGAATTTGCCTTCGCGGATGAGGTTGAGGACGGCGTCGGTGCCGACGAGGATTTCTGTTGCGACGGTGCGGCCGCTGGCGTCCGCGAGGGGGACGAGGGTTTGCGTGATGACGCCGCGCAGCACGCCGGAGAGTTGTGAGCGAATCATGCCTTGGCTGTGCGAGGGGTAGACGTCTACGATGCGGTCGATGGTTTGCGCCGCGCCGGTTGTGTGGAGGGTTGAGAATACGAGGTGGCCGGTTTCGGCCGCGGTTACTGCCGCGCTGATGGTTTCGTAGTCGCGCATCTCGCCGACGAGGATGACGTCGGGGTCTTCGCGCATGGCCGAGCGCAGGGCGGCCTCGAAGGAGGTGACGTCGCGGTGGACTTCGCGCTGGTGGACGAGGCAGTTTTTGGAGCGGTGGACGTACTCGATGGGGTCCTCGATGGTGATGATGTGTGCCCGGCGGTGCGTGTTGATGTAGTCAATCATTGCCGCGAGTGTTGTTGATTTGCCGGAGCCGGTGGGGCCGGTGACGAGGACGATGCCGCGGGGCTGCTCGGAAAATTCGCGGATGACGGGGGGCAGGTGGAGGCTTTCCAGGGTTGGAATTGTGTTGCTGAGCAGGCGAATTGCCGCCGCCAACTCGGTTTGCTGGCGGTAGACGTTGACGCGGTAGCGCAGGCCGCCCGCGCCCTCGAGGCTGAAGTCGAGGTCTTGGCCCATTTGGAGTTGCTCGCGTTGCTGCTCGTTGAGCATGGAGAGGATAATCATGCGGTAGTCGTCGCGCGTGCCGACGAAGGGGCCGGGGGACAGTTCGCCGAGCCGCCGGAATGTGGGTGGTTGGGCGGCGGTGATGTGCAGGTCGGAGCAGTTGTTTGCTCGGCCGAAATCGAGCAGGGTGTCGATTGTGAAGTTTGCGGAGTTTGGGGGAATTGCGGAGTTTGGGGGAATTGCGGAGTTTGGGGGGCTTGCGGGGCTTGTGAAACTTGTGAAATCCGTCATGATGCGTACCTCCATGTTGGTTGTTGTTGGACGGATGGGGCTCGTGCTGCTTGGGTGGTGCTTAGGTGCTGCTTGGGTGGTGCTTGTGAGGGCCATGGGCCGGGGTTAGTGGGGCTCTTTAGTTTTGGAGTTTAGGGCGTCGCTCAAGTATCTTGCATGATAGCATAGCCCTCCGCTCTCGGGG
>JAIRTN010000138.1 GCA_031254905.1 Coriobacteriales bacterium | reverse complement strand
CCGCGCGCGATGAAGTGGTCCCCTGGTCAAGCGCAACGATAAAACTCTCCGCCATATCCCGTTTCTTCCTAATCCGTACTACCATCAAGCCCCATTATAGCTTTAATGCCCCGTGTTTTTTCGGCCCGGATGCGGTCGGCGGCAGACTACTTGTGGCTTACTGTGGCTTACTCTCCGCGGGCCATGCGCTCAAGAATCTCGCGGGTCGCGGGGGCAAGGCGGCTTGCGAGCGTGCGCTTACTCACCTGTGCGTCGGCCGCCTCGCTGACCTCCCGATGAATGCCACGCATCTCATCCACAAAACCGGCCGCCGACATGCGCGTCACCTTCCCCCTAAGCACGGTCCACTGAGTGGCAGCGTCCGACGTCACCACCAGCACCTCCCCGCCCCGCTCAACGGCAGCGCGCGCAAGTTCCTCGATAACGCTGTCCGCCGAAACACCCGCCGGCGAAAAAATAACCTTAATCCCAGCCACCCCGCGCGGCTCCCCGGTCGACTGAGGATTGCCGCCGCCGTCAAAAACAACCGTAGCCTCATACTCGCGCCCCGCAAACGTGGCAACATCAGTCACCAGCGTCTGGCGCGCAAGGTTAAACGCGTCGTGCGTGTGGTCGGGCATCCCCTCCATCAGATGGGCGTACGCGCCACCGCTCCGCAGCACATTGTATCCGTCAACCAGCAAAAACTTCATACCCTGCACTATATCATCTACCCAAGTTCACGCGCCATAAAAGGGAGTAATGGGGATAAGGGGCGGGGTAAACAGAGGTTCGTAGCGTCCCTATCCCCATTAATCGCCCTTATGGGTGGGCCTAAAACGCGTGGCCTGCTTTGGCAAAAACCATTTGGAGGAAGTGGCCGGTGTAGCTTTCCTTGCAGCGCGCGACCTCCTCGGGAGAGCCGCAGGCAACAACGCGCCCGCCCTTATCCCCACCCTCAGGTCCGAGGTCGATGATGCGGTCGGCGCACTTGATGACGTCGAGGTTGTGTTCGATGACCAGCACCGTGTTGCCCTTTTCCACGAGGCGCTGCAGGACTTCGAGCAGTTGACGCACGTCGTCGAAGTGCAGGCCCGTTGTTGGCTCGTCGAGGATGTAGAAGGTGTTGCCGGTTTGCACGCGTTGCAGTTCGCTCGCGAGTTTGACGCGTTGGGCCTCGCCGCCCGAGAGCGTTGTTGCCGGCTGGCCGAGTTTGATGTAGCCGAGGCCGACGTCGTAGAGGGTTTGGAGTTTGCGTTTGAGGCGCGGGAGGCTTTCGAAGAAGCGGAGGGCTTCCTCTACGCTCATGTCGAGCACGTCCGCGACGCTTTTGCCCCGGTAGGTGACTTGGAGCGTTTCGCGGTTGTAGCGCGCGCCTTTGCAGACCTCGCAGGGGACGTAGATGTCCGGCAGAAAGTGCATTTCTATCTTGATTTGCCCGTCGCCCTTGCAGGCCTCGCAGCGGCCGCCGCTGACGTTAAAGGAGAAGCGCCCGGGCGCGTAACCGCGCGCCTTTGACTCGGGTAGCTGCGAGAACAGGTTGCGCACGTCGTCCCACAGCCCCACGTAGGTGGCGGGGTTGGAGCGCGGGGTGCGGCCTATGGGAGACTGGTCGATGTCGATGACTTTGTCGAGCAGGCTGATGCCGGAGAGCTTTTCGTAGGTGCCCACGCGCTTGTGGGAGCGGTGGATGCGGTTGGTAAGCGCGGGCGCTAGAGTGTCGGTGATGAGCGAGGACTTTCCCGAGCCGGAGACACCCGTCACCACCGTGAGGGTTCCCAACTCGATTTCCGCGCTGATGTTTTTGAGGTTGTTCTCGGCCGCGCCCGTGATGATGAGGCTGCCCTTGCCCAGCGAGCGGCGCTCGGCGGGAATCGGTATCTCGCGGCGCCCCGAGAGGTAGTCGGCGGTAAGCGAGTCGCTCGCGTTGAGAATGTCGACGGGCGGCCCCTGCGCGATTATTCTTCCCCCGTGCTCGCCGGCACCGGGCCCGATGTCGATGACGTAGTCGGCGCTGCGGATTGTTTCCTCGTCATGCTCGACGACGATGACGGTGTTGCCGAGGTCGCGCAGGCGCTCGAGCGTTGCGATGAGGCGCTCGTTGTCGCGCTGGTGCAGGCCGATTGACGGTTCGTCGAGGATGTACAGGACGCCCATGAGGCCCGCGCCTATCTGCGTTGCGAGGCGGATGCGCTGCGCTTCGCCGCCTGAGAGCGTGGCGGTGGCGCGGTCGAGCGTGAGGTAGTCGAGGCCCACGTCCACAAGAAAGCGCAGGCGCTCGCGTATCTCCTTGATGACGCGCCCGCCAATCTGCTCCTCCCGCGGCGTGAGGGCGAGGTCCTCGAAGAAGGCGAGGCCGTCGCGGGCGGAGAGTTGCGTTATCTCGTAGATGTTTTTTTGGGTGGAGGGTTTTTTGGTGGTGGGTTTTTGGGTGGAGGGTTTTTGCTCGGCGGTTGTTGGGGTGGCGGTTTTCTGTGTGGCGCTTTTCTGGCTGGCGGTTTTCTGGCTGGCGGTTTTTTGCCCGATGGTGACGGCGAGAATCTCGGGCTTGAGGCGGGCGCCACCGCAGGCAGAGCAGGGGGATATGGCGAAGTACTCCTCGAAACGCGCCTTGGAGGATTCGCTTGTAGATTCCTCGTAGCGGTCGGAGGTTGCCTTGACCAGCCCCGGAAAGGTGATGCCCCAGTGCGTATCGCGCCCGTCGCGTGTTACGTAATCGACGCGTATCCTCTCGTTGCCAAGGCCATGGAGGAAGGCGTCTTGCACCGCCTTGGGATACTCCTCAAAGGGTGTTTCGGTGGTTACACCGAGGTGGCGGGCAACCGACCTGAGTACCTGCGGCCAGTAGTTGCTCGCGGTGCTAAAGACGACCCACGCCCCCTCCTCGAGGGAAAGCGAGGGGTCGGGGATGATGAGTGAGGGGTCAACCTCGTGGGTGAAGCCGAGCCCGAGACAACTGGGGCAGGCACCATAGGGCGCGTTGAAGCTGAAATCGCGCGGCTCAAGGTCGTCTAAGGAGTGGCCATGCACGGGGCAGGCGAGGGCCAGCGAGAAGCCCTCTTCGCCTGCGGGTAGTCCGGCCGCTTCGTCTTCAAGCAACTGAACGATGACGTTGCCGTCGGCAAGGCGCGTGGCAATCTCAACCGCCTCGGCGAGCCGGGTCGTCGCGTCGCGTTTGAGGACGATGCGGTCGACGATGACTTCTATGTCGTGCTTGAACTTCTTGTCGAGGTCTATCTTTTCGGCGAGTTGGCGTACCTCACCATCAACCCGCACGCGGGCGAAGCCCTCCCGATGCAAATCGGTAAACAGCTTGCCGTACTCGCCCTTACGCCCGCGGACGATGGGCGCGAGGATGTGCGCCCTTCTTCCCTCTCCCATCTCCAGTATCCGGTCAACTACTTGGTCGGTGGTCTGTCGCACGATTTCGCGCCCACATTCGGGACAGTGCGGGATGCCGATGCGCGCAAACAGCAGACGCAGGTAGTCGTATATCTCGGTGACGGTGCCAACCGTCGAACGGGGGTTTTTGGAGGTGGTTTTCTGGTCGATGGAAACGGCCGGCGACAGACCGTCGATGTGGTCGATGTCGGGCTTGTTCATCTGTCCGAGGAACTGACGCGCATAGGCGGAAAGGGATTCGACGTAGCGGCGCTGCCCCTCAGCGTATATCGTATCGAAGGCGAGCGAACTTTTACCGCTGCCCGACAGCCCCGTGATGACCACAAGCTGGTCGCGCGGTATGCTCACGTTGATGTTTTTGAGGTTATGCTCGCGCGCTCCGCGAATGACAATCGAGTCTTGCATGCCTGCTCCCTGAGAGAATGTTCTTCGTGGGGAGAGACTATCCGTCTGCCCCGCCCCCGTTGCTTTTGCGCAAACTCTCATTGTACCTAAAAAGGGGGAAAGGCGGGCCTCTGAGCAAACAACCCTTTGATGTCATTTCGCACAGATGCCCACAGGGTTGTGCCCTCTAGGTCGTCATCAGTGCGTCCCTTAATCCTTTACCCCGTCATTGCCGGACTTGTTCCGGCAATCCAGACACGCGGCTTCAGTCCGAATCGAAAAAACCCGGCGCTCCGGCCGAGCTTCAAGTCGCCGCAACCTCTTGCGCCGTACACTTCCGCATAAAGGATGACCAGATGCCATCCGTGAGACTGGATTTCTCGCGTGCGCTCGAAATGACGGTTTGACCTGCGGATATCTCTCAGGTTGTCATTTCGAACGCAGCCCGAAGGGCGTAGAGAGAAATCTAGTCTTACGGCTGCGAGCCGGGTCAAGAAAACCCGGCGCTCCAACTGAGCCGTGGCTCGCCACATCCTCTTGCGCCGCAACATCCA